>JANPIF010000235.1:0-15649 GCA_031424845.1 Ferruginibacter sp. | reverse complement strand
ATTCAATAAAACAGATAGTTTGCACGCTGTAAAAACTTACAGTTTACATTAAGGGGATTGATAAAACCTCATCTAAACCCTTCTCAAAGGGAGAAAGAACTGCTAGATGAAAACTAACATATTATTAAAAAATTCTTTTATTTAAAATAGAAATTGCTGAGCACATAACGCTCTCAAACCTGCAACCCGCAACTTCTAATCCGTAACCATTTCACAAATGCCCATTCACTATTCACAGCATCACATCCTCACAAAATCACTATTTTTGCCAGATTACAAATATAACTCCATAATTAACAAAAAGTAACTACACAAATTCAGCATCATGACGGCTTCTGAGATAAGACAACAATTTTTAGATTTTTTTAAAAGTAAGCAGCATGCCATTGTACCTTCTGCTCCTATTGTTGTAAAAAATGACCCCACATTACTTTTCACCAATGCGGGTATGAACCAGTTTAAAGATTATTTTTTAGGCAATCAAACTCCTCCCAACACTCGGGTAACTGATACTCAGAAATGTTTGCGGGTAAGTGGTAAACACAACGATTTAGAAGAAGTGGGTGTAGATACTTATCACCATACTATGTTTGAAATGTTGGGCAACTGGAGTTTTGGTAATTCGGCTGAACCATATGAAGGCTATTTTAAAAACGAAGCCATTACCTGGAGTTGGGAATTGCTTACAGAAGTGTATAAAATACCCAAAGACCGTTTGTACGCCACTGTATTTGAAGGAGATGATAAAGAAGGTCTCCCATCATCTACCATTGCCTTAAAAAAATGGAAAGAGTTTTTGCCGGAAGACCATATTGTTTATGGCAACAAAAAAGATAATTTTTGGGAAATGGGCGATACAGGTCCTTGCGGTCCCTGCAGCGAAATCCATGTGGATTGTAGAACGGAAGAAGAAATAAAATTAGTACCGGGTAGAGATTTGGTAAACAAAGATCACCCACAGGTTATAGAAATTTGGAACAATGTATTTATACAATACAATAGAAAGAAAGATGGGTCGCTGGAACTTTTACCCGCAACGCATGTAGATACCGGAATGGGGTTTGAAAGATTAGTAAGGGTCATTCAAAAAAAAGAAAGCAATTACGATACAGATGTTTTTAGCGGTACAATAGAAAAAACAGAAAATATTGTTGCGAAAAAATATACAAATGGAGATGATAAGGTTAGCATTGCATTTAGAGTATTAGCAGATCATATACGGGCTATTTCCTTTTGTATAGCAGATGGACAGCTTCCATCAAACACAGGTGCAGGCTATGTAATACGTCGCATCCTTCGCCGTGCAGTAAGGTATTATTATTCTTATCTGGATTATAAGCAGCCTTTGCTTCACCAATTATTACCTGTTATTGCTACCCAATTTGAAAATGTTTTTCCTGAATTATCAGCACAGCAAGAATTTGTAGCAAGGGTTATAAAAGAGGAAGAAGAAAGTTTTTTAAAAACCTTGGATAAAGGATTGAAAAAAATGGATGATATTATTGCAAACGCATCATCATCCAAAACAATAAATGGCGAAGCTGCTTTTGAACTCTTAGATACGTTTGGTTTTCCTATTGACCTTACAAGATTGATAGCGCAGGAAAATAATTTAACCGTAGATGATGCAGGTTTTGATGCAGCATTAAAGCAACAGAAAGATCGTTCCCGTGCAGCAACAGCAATGGATACAGAAGACTGGCAAATTGTAAAGGAAGGCAATGTAAGTTTTGTGGGCTATGATAGTTTAGAATCGAAAACCAATATTTTAAAATATAGAAAAGTTTCTGGCAAGGGAAAAGAACTTTACCAAATTGTATTGGAGCAAACGCCTTTTTATGCAGAGAGTGGCGGACAGGTTGGGGACAGTGGACAATTGACAATTCACCATTCGCAACTCACTATTATTGACACCAAGAAGGAGAATGATTTAATAATTCATTTTGCTGAAACAATTCCTGCAGATTTAACGGGTGAAGTAATTGCAACTGTAAATGCTGAGAGAAGACATAAAATTACCATTCACCATAGCGTTACACACCTTATGCATGCCGCATTGCGCAGTGTACTGGGCACTCATGTAGCGCAAAAAGGAAGTTTGGTAAATGATGAACATCTTCGTTTCGATTTTTCTCATTATGCAAAAATGACGGAGGATGAAATTGCCAATGTAGAGAAAATAGTAAACCAAAAAATAAGAGAAAATATACCGGTAGTTATTAAAAGCATGAGCAAAGAAGATGCTATGAAAACAGGTGCCATGGCTTTGTTTGGCGAGAAATATGGCGACAATGTTAGAGTAGTAACGATAGACCCGAATTACTCTATTGAGCTTTGTGGCGGCACACATGTAGGTAACACAGGCGAAATAGGTTTCTTTAAAATTAAAAGTGAGAGCGCTGTGGCAGCGGGTGTTCGCAGAATAGAAGCAGTAAGTGGTGAAGCCGCAGAAACATTAATTAACAATGCATTCAACCAAATGGATACAGTAAAATCTTTACTTAAAAATCCGAAAGATGTAACCAAAGCAATAGAAACCTTACAAACAGAAAATGCACATCTTGCAAAAAGAATAGAATCATTGGAAGCAAGGCAATTGGTAGGTATAAGAAATGAATTGTTGCAAAAAGATGAAATAATAAACAACATTACTTTCGTTGGCGAAATAATTGAAGTACCAAATGCCGATTCCCTTAAAAAACTTTGTGCCGATTTAAAGCATCATCTAAACGACCATGTAATTGTATTGTGTGCAAACGTAGGCGGAAAAGCAAATGTAGCTATTGGTATTAGTGATACCGTAGTAGCCGCAAAAAATTTAGATGCAGGTAAAATGATAAAGGAAACTGTGAGTGGTTTAATACAAGGCGGCGGCGGTGGACAAAAAAACTTGGCAACTGCAGGAGGGCAAAATGTTGGAGGATTGCAATTGGTTATAGAAGCAGTCAAAGTGTTGGTTGGGGGTTAATCGTTTCTCGTTTTGGGTTTCTCGTTTTGGGTTTCTTGTTTGTCGTTTTTTTCGTTGCTCGTTTTGGGTTAGTATTTTGTGTTTGGGATTTATTCGTGAAAATTTGTGCATTCGTGGCAACTCCTTATAAAAAAATGTTAAAGCAAAAAAATTATCTCCGAATAATTTCGTAATTAAAAAATTACTTCTATATTTGATGTACTAAATATTTCGTAGATAAAAAATATACACATGAAAAGTAACATCAAATTAAGTATTATCGGTTGGCTATTGGGCTGCATTGGTGGTTTAAATGTAGAAGCCCAAACGGGTGAAGGCACTAACAATGATGATAACAAAAAAGAAACGCAGGAAATTATCATTCGTAAAAAAGGTGATAAGGACACTAAGTTTACCATGGAAATTACCTCCAACAAAATTTTAATTAACGGTAAACCTTTAGCAGAATTTAGTGAGAATGGTGTAACCATCAACAACCGTAAAATAATAACAAGAGAGGGAAATAAAGTAAACATAGATTTAAGAAGATCTCAAGATGGTATGCAAGATGATATGAGGGAATTTGAGAGAAACCTGGAAGGAATGTCTCCTGAAGAAATCCAGACTATCACTATTATAGGTGATAAAAGTGAGAATGAATTTGCAATTAACAATAAACCTTATGTCTTTTTAGGAGTAACCACTTCTGATGATGCGTTGGGCGCTAAAATAACAACTGTCGTTCCTGATGGTCCCGCCGAAAAAGCTGGTTTATTAAAAGATGATATCATTACTAAAATAAACGATACTAAAATTGAAGCAGCTTCCTCTCTTTCTAATTTGATAAGAACGCTCAAAGTAGGAGATAAAGTAAAAGTTTATTTTAAAAGAGACGGTAAAGAAAAAACAGTAGCGGCTATTTTAGGTGAAACTAAAGGCAGACCCACTAAAACTATGACCGTTATAACAAAAGATGGTAAATCAAGATCGTTGATAATGCCGGATATGCCCAGAACTCCAATGTTTCCAAAAATGGATTTTCCCAGGGATTTTAATGGGACTATGAACGGTAGATTTATGTTTGAATCTCGACCAAAACTTGGTTTAAAAATACAGGACACTGAAGAGGAAAACGGGGTAAAAATTTTAGAGGTGGAAACCGGAAGCCCATCTGCCACTGCAGGACTATTGAAAGATGATTTAATTACGGAAATTGGAAATAGTAAAGTGAAGAATACAGATGATGCAAGAGAGCAGTTAATGGAAAACAGCAATAAAAGCAACTATAGCATTAAGGCTAGGAGAAACGGAAATGAAATTACGTTTAACATTAAAATTCCAAAAAAATTAGAAACAGCAGATTTCTAATTTTAAGTCAAACCATTTTAACACAGATGCCAACCTTAAAAGTTGGCATCTCTTTTTTATACATGTATTTTTGCCAAACATGAAAAATGATAAATATGAAGTGGTGATTGGGCTTGAAGTACATGCGCAACTTCTTACAAAAAGTAAACTTTTTTGTGGTGATAGTATTTCATTTGGTGCGGAGCCTAATACACATGTTAGTCCTGTAGCACTTGCCCACCCCGGTACTTTACCAGTAATGAATAAAGAGGTAATTGCCCTTGCTGTAAAATTGGGTGTAGCATTAAACTGTACCATTGAGCAACACAATTACTTTGCAAGAAAAAATTATTTTTATCCGGATTTGCCCAAGGGATATCAGGTGAGTCAGCATACAGCCCCAATTTGCAAAGGCGGTTACCTTACTATACAAACCATATCAGGCAAAAAAAATGTGCAACTTAACCGCATACATATGGAAGAAGATGCCGGCAAAAGCATACACGATCTTTTTGATAATTATACAGCCATTGATTTAAACAGAGCCGGCACTCCCCTCTTGGAAATTGTTACCGAGCCAGATATGCACAGTGCGGAAGAAGCCTTCGCTTACTTAACAGAATTGCGGAAACTGGTGCGGTGGTTAGATGTTTGTGATGGTAATATGGAAGAAGGAAGTTTACGGTGCGATGCAAATATCTCTGTACGGCTCAAAGGAGAAACCAAACTTGGAACAAGAGTAGAAGTGAAAAACCTGAACAGTATTCGCAATGTAAAAAAAGCCATAGAAATAGAAGTAGAAAGATTAATAACAGTTGTAGAAAGCGGTGAAAAAGTAATACAGGAAACCCGGAGTTTTAATGCTGATAACAATACCAGCTTTTCGCTTCGCAGCAAGGAAGAGGCAGATGATTACAGATATTTTCCGGAGCCGGATTTGCCCCCGTTTAATATCACACAAGAATATATAAATGTTTTAAAAAATAACATGCCTGAATTACCAGGCATTTTACAAGAAAAATATATAAATAATCATGGGCTCTCTGCATATGATGCTGCATTGATTTGCACAGACAAGGAAGATGCTACATTTTTTGAAGTGGTGGCAGCTAAAACCAATAATTACAAAGCCACTGCTAATTGGGTTACAGGACCAATCAGAAATTACTGTAACGAAAAACAAATCAGCATCAATGAATTTCCACTTAATACTGATAAAATTTCGGAACTAATTCAATTTACTGAAACAGGTAAAATACATTTTAATGTTGCTTCCACTAAATTGATGGAGGCAATGATTGAAAATATTGATAAAACCCCTGAATCACTTGCAGCCTCTCTGAATTTAATGCAGGAAAATGACACAGATGCATTGCAAAAATGGGTAGAAGAAACCATTGCTTCTATGCCTGGTAAAGTAAAAGAATATAGAGCTGGAAAAAAAGGGTTGATTGGATTATTTGCAGGGCAAGTAAAAAAACTAAGTAAGGGGAAAGCTGATATGGAAGTAGTAACTAAGTTGCTGGAGGAGCAGTTGGCAGGGGGCAGTTAACAGTGGGCAGTGGGCAAAAACAAATATTTTTTATTTATAAATAAGGTTCATGAAAAAACTATTTTTAGGAGTACTATTAATTGCGGGAATAATTTCTTGCGGCGATAAAACAGAAAAAGGAAGATTTACAGTAAAGGGAAATCTGAAAAATGCAGAAAATCAAAAGATTTATTTAGAACAATTATTCTTTAGCCAGAAAGACCCACAGGTAATAGATACCGGAGATATTAAAGATGGTAAGTTTTTAGTAACGGGCATTGGTAGTGAAGAAGGATTGTATAGGCTTCGTTTTGAGAAACAGGAAGTAGGTTACATTTTTATCAACGATCAACCCGAAATAAATTTTAAAGCAGATGTAAAAGATATGAGCCTTACCGGTCCGGATTTTAATACAACTGCAAACCATTCTTTTAAGAACTTTTTATTATCGGTAGATGGTAAGCAAAAAAATATGACGGCATTATCTGCTGAAATAGATACACTCCAAAAAGGAAAAGGCAATGATAGTATTGTAAAAGTGAAAATTGACTTACTTAATAAAGAGGGCACAGATTTTAAACAGTTTATAATTAAAAGTATTGATACTGTATCTGATCCTGTTGTAGCTATGTTTGCATTGGGTTATACCAGAGGAATTTCGCCGGAAGAATTAAAAACGGTTGTACCAAACCTTGCAAAAAGATTTCCAAATCATACCGGGGTATCAGGTATAATTGCGGAATACAATAGTTTGTTGGCCAAAAAAGATGCTCCTACTCAAACTGCACCTTCAGCAGATGGTAAACCTGCCATTGGTAGCATGGCGCCTAATTTTAGTATGGCTGACACTGATGGAAAACCATTTGCTCTAAGTTCATTAAAAGGTAAATATGTATTGATAGATTTTTGGGCAAGTTGGTGTGGACCTTGTCGTGGTGAAAATCCAAATGTTGTAGTAAATTATAATAAATACAAAAATAAAAATTTTACCATACTTGGTGTATCGTTAGATGAAGACAAGGCACGCTGGATAGATGCCATCAAAAAAGATAATCTTACATGGAAGCACGTAAGCGATTTAAAAGGTTGGAGCAGTGCAAGTGTTCCACTATATGGCTTCGATGGAATTCCTTACAATGTATTGATAGATCCTCAAGGTAAAATAATTGCTACAGAATTGAGGGGTGAAGATTTGGAGAGGAAGTTGGGGGAAGTGTTGAGGTGATTACAGATCAAATCAGATTTATAAAATACAAAATATCAAGAAAGAAAAAGGGAAACTATTTCAAAATTGAAATAGTTTCCCTTTTTAAATAAACAGTATTTTTTATTAACGTTGATCGATAACTAAACCTAATTCACTGTAATTAACCGAAGGTTTTATTGTACCCTTGTCGTTTAATTTTAAACCAAAATATCTGCCATCTGGAGATGATCCAGGATTTAGTATATTTAATGTTAAAAAGCCAAACGAACTATTTGCTGGAATTTCAATAAAAGATGTCGTTATGGGAGAGTAATGCGTTCCTGCTATCGCTTGTAAAACATTCACAGTTGCAGGCGATCTTGTTGGGAATTGGTTTCTGATTGTAGTGTCAAAACGAATAGAAGTTATTGGGCTCGTAGTTACTATGTCAAAACCTACTGTTTCCGCTTTAGATGATTGAACACCTACCAAGTTCACCCTTATCTGTATAGTACCTGAAAATCTTCTAAGAATAGAATCTGTTGAAGTACTTTGTGCCGACACAACTCTTCCGAACGCTGGGATTCTTATCAATATGGGATATGTAAGGCCTACTGCGTTAGTATTTAATGCTGTTGCATCAAACTCAGCTTTAGCACCTTCTACTAATACGGGATCATTTTTTATACAACCTGATAAGCTTAACAGTAGTAAAAATGCCATTACAGGTATTGAAATTATTTTCTTCATGTTTGTGGTTTTAATAGCCAAAGTTTTGTTTAAGATTAGGGTTACCATCAACATCAGCTTGGAAGATTTGAGGTAAAATTTTAAATTCAGTAAAGAGTACATTATTATAATGGGGTGCTTTCACAAGATCTCTTCCTAATCTTTTAAGATCAAAAAAACGATGACCTTCAAAGGCTAGTTCAATTCTTCTTTGTCTGAATATTTCTTCAAATAAAATTGGTTGGCTTGAAGAATTATCAGTTGTTTCTTGAGCAGAACCAGTATAATCTGTATATCTTCTTGACTTGATAGATTTTAGATCAGCCAAGGCATTGGTAAGATTGAAAACTGAAGAACCAGCTGTAGCTTGCGCTTCTGCTCTAATCAAATAAATTTCTGCAACTCTTATTACCGGAACATTGTCCAAGTTAAGAAAACCAGATTTTCCTAAAAATTTTGTACACTCAACTTTAGCTGGTCCTCTGCCATTAGTTCCAGTCTCATAAAGCAGATTTCTTACGTCTGTAGATCTGCTAGAAATTGTTGCAGTCAAACCTGGATAATTAAGACCTGTTGGAACCGTTGTTAAAGTAATTCCTAAATCTTGAAGTAAAGGTATAGTTGGAACTAAATCTCCAAAACCACCTGTCACTGCAGTATTACCTAAGGTTACAAGCGTAGTGAAAGAGGTTTGTAGAGATTCATTTACACCAATATTTTCTGCACTACTTGCAAAACGTACCTGGAACAAAGATTCGCCATGTGTATCTCCTCTCCATTGGGCCACGTGAGTAGCTGTAGTGGTTAAACGAGACGATGAAATTGCAATACAAGAGTCAGCCCATCTTTTTGCTTCAGAATAATTTTGACCGTATAAGTTTACTCTGGCCAACAAACCTTGTGCAGCCGCCTTATTAGCCCTACTTGCTCCTAGTCCGGGATTTAATAGTCTACTGTTAGCCAAAGCCAGGTCATCAGTTATCAATTTATAAACATCAACAATTGGTGCTCTGCCTGGCAAAAAAGCTAAAGCAGCATCTTTAGATGCAAATCCTTTTGTACTTATAACAACACCACCTCTGTCCTGTGGTGCCACTACTGCTCCTGGTATATATCCATATATTTTAACTAAATCGAAATAATATAAACCTCTCAAAAAATACATTTCCCCTTCCCATCTAGCTCTCTCTGCTGGAGTTACAGCTGGGATAAGTGTAAGTCCTGGAATGGCATCCAATATAAGATTGATTTGATTTATATTTCTATAGCTATTCACCCACACATCTCTAGTAAAGTGATTCGCAAGTTGTGTTGGTGGATTGTTCTGAGCTTCTCCTACAAACCTGCCCGATTTTTGGGTTGCAAAACCGTTATCTGACAATGCCTCAGGAAGAGCTATGTAATCCCTTCCGTACTGACGTGCACTTTTTAAGCCAGCATAAACTGAGACAATGGCAGCTTCAATAGCATCACGGCTGGTTAAAGCATTATCTGCGTCAATTGACTGACGTGGTGCAATTTCAAGTTGTTTCTCACATCCCGAAGAAAATAATATTACCACGACTGCTATAAGTAGTAGAGGTAATTTAAAAATGTATTTTTTCATAAATTTTTTGATTGATTTTAGATTAAAAACCTACCTGTAAACCTACAGTGATATTTTTAGATTGTGGAATAATACCTGTTGCATCACCTACAAATTCTACGTCATAACTATACCAATCTGCATATGTAAATAAATTGGTACCCTGTACATAGAATCTAGCACTGTTAAGCTTCAATTTTTTAATTGTTTCAGCATTGAAATCGTAAGCAAGGGTAACGTTCCTCAATCTGATGTAATCTGCCTTAAACCAAGTTCTGTTACCTCCTGCTGAAGCACCCGCCTTTGCTTCTGCATTCAGGTTCATACGTGGTGTTTCAGTTAGCTGGCCAGGGGTAGTCCAACGATCATCATAAATTTGTTGTAAAAAATTAATTCTTCCCGTTGCCTCTCTTAAGAAGTTCACTTGACCATCTTGTCCGTATCTGCCATACTCATAGTTGAATGATGCATCTAAACTAAAACCCTTAAAACTAAAGGTATTGGTTAATCCTCCATTATATGGAGCTAGACCTGTTGGGCCTATAATAACTCTATCTCTATTTTGAGTCAAATAGGTGTAGTTGCCTAAACTATCATAGAACATTGCTCTTCCCGTTGCAGGGTTTACACCCGCATATTTAGTTGTAAAAAGAACATTCAAAGGTTGACCTACTTGGAAACCTACGTTACCAGGCAATATTTTATTACCACCAAATAGTTCTTTTACCTCTTGCTTATTATAGGCAAATACAAAGTTTACATTCCACTCAAAATCTCCTGTTTTCTTCGCTTTTACAGGCATTACATTAAGGGTTAATTCTACACCCTTGTTTTGTGTTTTACCAATATTAGAAGCAATGCTTTGAAATCCTGTTGTTGATTGTAGTGGTAGGTTTAATAATACATCTGAAGTTAACTTCTTGTAAACTTCTACTGATCCATTGATTCTGTTATTAAGGAAACCGAAATCAAGACCAAGATTTGAAATAGCTGTTGATTCCCATTTAAGCTGAGGGTTTTCCAATTGACTGTATGCTATACCAGACCCACCGTTGTACACTCCTGCACCTCCATACAAGCCTAACCCATCAAAGTTACCAATTTGGTCATTACCCAATGTACCGTAAGAGGCTCTTAAACGAAGCGTAGAAATTGCATTTGACATTTTAGACATAAACTTCTCACCATCAATGTTCCAGGCTCCTTTAACACCTGCAAAAGTACCATAGCGATTTCCTTTACCAAAGCGAGAAGAACCATCATATCTAATTACACCACCAATAATGTAGCGACTGTCATAGTTGTAGTTCAAATTACCAAATACAGCATTTCTTTTAAATCCTGTAAAGAATTCTCCTATCGCAACTGGGTTTGCAGCATTCTGCAAAGATGTAAATTGAAAAGTTGGGAAACCATCACCCGATGCTGTAATACTTGAGTTCCCCTCCTGACGATACTCATACCCTACCAATGCATCAACTGTATTCTTTGCTCCAAAGGTTTTTAAGAAATTTAGAGTACCATACGTATTAATGTTGGTATTCCAGTTGCTTTGCACTTGTACAAGTCCTTTCCTATTAAATCCATCTGCAGTTCTTGAATCCGTAACCCGCTTGCCTTGTACAATTCTATAATCAATACCGGCAAATAAGTTTGCACTTAACCAATCAGTTATTTTATACCTTGGATTTAAACTCGCTATTAATTGATTTGTTCTTTGAAAACCTGAATTAAACGCATTTGTAGCAGCAATATTTTGATTTAAAGTTCCCTGCAAATTTGCAGGAGTTCCGCCCGGGATACCGTAAAAAGTACCATCGGGATTAAATATAGGATTTGTAGGTATAATTCCAGCTGCAGAAAATGCAGGATTCCCTAGAGTCGAACCAGATATTGAAAATGGAAGATTTTGTACGAACGAGCTTAAGTTTACACTTGAGTTAACTGTCAGTCTATCTGTTGCCTTATTAGTTAAATCAAATTTTAAACCGTATCTCTTAAAATCCGCCTTAGTAACAATAGTGCTTTGGTTCATTAAATTGGTAGAAATTCTGAAAGTAGTTTTATCATTACCACCACTTGCGCTTAGTTCATAATTTTTAATAGTACCATTTCTAAAGGCAACATCTTGCCAATCATATGTTTGAAGTGAGGCTATAGCAGAATCAGCCTGGCTGTTCGTAAAAGTAGATCCTCCAACCACCCTAAGTTCACCTAAAACGGCCTGCTTGATAGCAAGATTATCAAAAGGTAAATTATTTGCATTTCCATAAGCTTCAGATCTTAAACGGAAATATTCCTGGGCATTGGTAACATCAAACTTTTTTAACGGTTGGTTAGTTCCATAATAAGTATTAAAAGTAAATTTCGTTTTACCGCTTCTACCTTTTTTCGTAGTAATTAATACAACTCCATTAGCAGCATTAGAACCATAAATAGCTGCAGTTGCAGCATCTTTCATAATATCAATTGACTGTATATCGTCATTGTTTAAGAATGCAAGGGGGTTTGATTGAGTAAAACCTGCATCATTTCTGGTATTTAACTGAATACCGTCTACTATATAAAGAGGATCATTACCAGCATTTATAGAACCAGCTCCTCTAATACGCACGTTTATTGCACCACCTGGTATACCATTGTTTGACTGTACAAAAACACCAGCAGCCTTACCTTGTAAAGCTTTATCAACAGATACTGTTGGCTTGTTTTCAATTTGCGAACCCATTACGCTTGAAATTGCACCGGCTTCATCTCTTTTTTTACGTGTTGTTCCATATCCTGTTACAACAACTTCCTGCATAAATTTTTGTGAGGCATTCATAGTAACAACAAGAGTTGTGTTGTTTCCTACAGTTACTTCCTGTGACCCCATTTCAATTGAAGAAATCACTAAAATTGCTCTAGGGGGAACAGAAAGTGAAAATGTTCCGTTAGTGCTGGTAGCAGTACCGGTTTCTGTTCCTTTAACAATTACAGATGCATTAGGAACCGGAACTCCCTTTTCATCTGTAACCTTACCAGTCACAATTCTGTTTTGTGCTGCCGCATTTAGTACAAAGACTAAACCTACAAGCATGGTTAAAATTAATTTTCTCATTTTACAATTTTGATTAATGGACAAATATATACTACAACATAGTAGCTTGTTAATTTATTGACAACTTTTTTTAAACAAATGCTGCCTATGGAATTTTATTGGTATATAAGGCTTTTTATTTATTTGAAAATAGAATAATCAATACCGGTAATAAAACTAAGTTTGTTACAGTTGCAATTAGCAGTGTAACTGAAGTAAGCCAACCAAGCGCAAACGTGCCACCAAAGCTACTTGCACAGAAAATTATAAAGCCTGCTGTAAGTACCAATGATGTATAAATAATACTTAACCCGGTTTGCCGAATTGTATTTTTCACTGCTAATGATACGTGGTATTTATTTTCTGGAAGTACCTGTTTATAATTTACTAAAAACCTAATGGTAATATCTATAGCAATGCCCAATGCAACACTGAAAATGAGTACAGTAGAGGGTTTTAGCGGTACGCCTGCCCACCCCATAATGCCCGCAGTTACGAGTAACGGAATTAAATTTGGGATAAGTGAACAAATTAGGATTCTAAAAGATCGAAAAAGGAAAAGCATACAAAGAGCTATCAGCAAAAAGGCCCAAGCTATACTTTCTTTTAATCCATTTATGATAAACTTACTTCCTTCTAAAAAAGTGATGCTTGTACCTGTGAGAGTTACTTTATAAGTACTATCAAACAATTCATTTGACCTTGTTTGTATTTTATTAAGCAAAATAGGTAACTCTTGTGTTCCAATATCTGCCATACTTACACTTATACGGGTGGTTTGAGATGCAGTATCTATGAAGCTTTTCAGCGTTTTGGCAAAGTTATTTGTATTGGCTCCGGTATCTTTTGATGGGCGTAAATATTCTCCCACAAATGCTCCATCAAAGGTATTGGGCATGGCATAGTTGGCAGTATCACCTTCATAAAAACCTTGCTTGGCAAATTTCAATCCTTCTGCAAGGCTAAGGGGCTTTGTCATTTCTTTTTGTGCACCAATAAATTGTGCAAGCGAGTCAACCTTATCAAAAACAATCAGAGATTTTAAGCCTGATAAACCTCTTCGTTTTTTGGTATCAATCATTATTTCTAATGGCATTACACCTTTAAAGTTTTTTTCAAAATATTTTAAATCGGTATAAATTTTATCTTGCTTGGGTAAGTCATCTACTATATATGCAACGTTTTTTAAGCGCATCACTCCTGCAATGGAAAACAATACTACCAACGCAGTAAAGCCGATTACTTGTTTTTTATAAACAAAAACCCATTTTTCTAGTGTATTTAAAACTTTTTCTACCAGGTTATTGTGTAAATATTTTAATTGGTTTTTGCCCGGCACAGGTAATATGCTAAGTACAGATGGTAGTAAAATAAATGAAATAAAAAATATTACCATTATACTAATACCCGCCACAACTCCAAACTCTTGCAATATTTCGCTTTTTGTAAATGCAAAAACAGCAAACCCAATGGCAGCAGTAAGATTACAAAATAAAGTTACCACGCCCATCTTGCTTACCATGGCAATTAATGCATTGTTTTTTCTATCGGTAGGAGAAGTATTTGCTTCATCTTTTAAATAAGATGTATGGTATTTATTTATGAAATATATACAATTTGGTATACCAATAACCACTACCAGCGAAGGAATAAGTGCGGTAAGTAAAGTGATTTGATACCCGCATAAATAAGTAGTACCTACCGTCCATATTACTCCAATCATTACTACTGCTAATGATAACAATGTTGTACTGATAGATCTAAAAAACAGTAGCAATATCAGCACACTCAACCCCAGCGATGCCAATAAAAACAATTTCATTTCTTTTTTGATTCTGTCTGCCAGTATTGTACGTATGAGTGGCAATCCACTTGCATGTATTTCTATTCCCGTTTGAGTTTCAAATCTTTTTAATTCCGCTAAAATTTTATCCAGTACTTCTGTTCTTTTTTCGCTGCTAAAAACATCTTTGTTTACCCTTACAGCCATTAAATAACTGCCAGTATTTTTATTGTACAAACGCTCATTGTAAAATGGAAGGTTGTAGAATACTGCTACAGAACTATCTAATTGTTGCTGGTTTATAATGGTGTCCGGAAATATTTTTACAGCATTTAATTTTTCTGAAACCGTATCTTTTACCAGGTTAAATGCGCCCGGCACGCTTAAAATATCTTCTACGCCATTTATTTTTTTAAGGTTTAGCGGCAGCTGTTGATATGCTTTAAAAGTATTTAACTCAAAAAGTTTATTGGTGGAAACGCCCACTACCAAAAGGTTTCCATCATCGCCAAACTTGTTTTTAAATGCCAGATAATCTATGTATTTAGGATTGTTGGTTGGTATGGCTTTTGAAAATTCGTAGCTCAGTTTTACTTTAGATGCAAAATATCCCATTACTGCAGTGGATATAAAAAGAAAAACAAGGAGAATAAAACGGTTTTTTATAACAAACTTTGCAAGCTGTTGCCACATAATTGTACGGTTAAAATTAATATCAAATAATTTTACAAAGAAAGAGTAAAAGTTTTAACGGTGTAGGGCTATCTAAAATAGATTCGTAATATTTTTAAAACCACTAACCCGAACCTGCCTGCCGGCAAAGTCAGGATTTCATAAATAATATTTCAAAATTTTTATTCTAAAAAAATTTCATAATTATTAGAAAACGATATGTTTAAAACTAGGGCTATCATACTTCGCACCGTTAAATACGGAGAAACAAGCTTGGTAGTAACTGCGTTTACTGAACTTTTTGGATTACAAACTTATCTGGTAAATGGCGTACGCTCTTCCAAAAAAAGTGGTTTAAAAGCCTCTTTATACCAACCAGCATCGCTGGTAGAAATGGAGGTTTATCATAACGAGCGCAATACCATGCATCGCATAAAAGAATGTAATCGTGCACATATATTTACCAACGTACTTACAGATGTTGTAAAAAACAGTGTGGCACTTTTTTTAATGGAACTGTTGTACAAATTATTAAAGCAGCCTGAACAAAACAGCGACCTTTTTTATTTTTGCGAGGATTCTTTGGTTGAGTTGGATGAAGCACCTGCGCATGTTACAGCTAATATGCCATTATTTTTTGCACTACACATCAGTCATTTTTTTGGATTCAAAATAGATGATAATTTTTCGGAAGAACACCCTTTTTTAGATTTACAGGAAGGCAATTTCGTGGAAGCAAGACCACATCATACCTATTTTATTGAAGGAGATAATGCTATGATCACATCAG
>JANPIF010000234.1:0-1128 GCA_031424845.1 Ferruginibacter sp. | reverse complement strand
AGGGAATACATGAGTGGCAACATCTGCCGCTGCGGCGCTTATCCAAATATTGTAGAAGCGATTGTGGAAGCAAAAGAGAAGGGAGGAGTTTAATAAATTTTCAAGGTAATGTCTTCAACATGGGACAAATATTGCCTTAATCAAATTGTATTATTGAAAGTTGAAGAAAGCATTCAAATTATTAATCTATAGAAGTGACAAAAAGAGAAGAATACAATTTGCGATTTCATAAAAGCACAGATGCTAATGGGAGATTGGTGTATAAACTGGATAGTAGTAATGCAGTTGGGGAGTATAGACGGTTGGATATAATTCCATTTCTGACTAAGTATGCGATAGAAAGTTTAATAGAAAATCTAAATAAGCTTACTAACAACCTTCCTCCTGATCCTGATTTTCTAACCGAACATGATGATATTGAGGCAATGATGCTGACTTTTTCCAATCCATATTTTTTTGTGGGTGGAATTCAAACAATCCACATGAACGATTTAAACGATTTGTTAGTCGAATGGTTAGAATTTATTTCTGAGCAACATCTCCCACAGGGGATATTGCGATAATTAACAACAAATAAAAGTTATGATCAACTTTAATTACGTAAAACCTTCTACCCAAAAAGCCGTTACAGATACCTTGGGCAAAGATGCCACTGCACAAATAATTGCAGGCGGTACCAACCTGGTAGATCTTATGAAACGTGGCGTAGCAGCTCCTGAAAAATTAGTAGACATTACAGGTCTGCCCTTAAAAAATATTGAGCAGCAAAAAGGTTTTGTCCGCATTGGTACATTGGCTTTAAACAGCGAAGTGGCGGAGAGCGAACTCATCTTAAAAAAGTTTCCGCTGCTTGCAAAAGCATTGAATGCAGGCGCATCGCCGCAGTTGCGCAATATGGCAACCGTTGGTGGCAATATGATGCAGCGTACAAGGTGCTCTTATTTTTACGATACCGCCATGCCCTGCAATAAAAGAAAAGCAGGCAGTGGCTGCGGTGCCTTAAAAGGATACAACCGCATGCATGCTATTTTTGGGACTACAGAAATGTGCATTGCCGTGCACCCAAGCGATATGTGCATTGCATTGGTTGCGTTGGATGCTACAGTGGTCATCAGCGGCAAAGCCGAG
>JANPIF010000233.1:0-2321 GCA_031424845.1 Ferruginibacter sp. | reverse complement strand
GCTCAATTTATTTTAGATTATGATCCTGCTGCAAATTCAATTGAAGAAATAATCTTGAGTTACCCTGGTTTTTATGCTATCGCTATTTATAGGCTGGCGCATTTGTTGTACAATTTTAAAATAGAAATTTTACCCCGAATGATGAGTGAAATTGCCCATAGCAAAACCGGTATTGATATTAATGCTGGTGCTAAAATTGGGCATCCCTTTTTCATTGATCATGGAACAGGAATAGTAGTAGGCGAAACAACTATCATTGGTAATTATGTAAAATTATATCAAGGTGTTACGCTGGGTGCATTAGCTGTGCGTAAAGAAGATGCTGAAATAAAACGTCATCCAACCATTGAAGATAATGTGGTTATTTATGCAGGTAGTACCATTTTAGGAGGAGAAACAATAGTAGGCCACGATTGTATTATTGGTGGCAATACTTGGATTACTGAAAGTGTTCCTTCTTTTAGCGTGGTATATCATACCGCACAAACTGTAGTAAAAGACAGGAGAGATTTTAAAGAACCAATCAATTTTATCATTTAAAAATAATATATGAAAGCAGCAAATATTTTAGAAACCATCGGCAATACACCGCATGTAAAAATAAACAAGCTTTATCCAGATAATATAAATGTGTATTCTAAACTTGAGAAGGCAAATCCCGGAGGAAGTATCAAAGATAGAATTGCTTTGGCAATGATTGAAGATGCAGAGCAAAAAGGATTGCTTAATAAAGACAGTGTAATTATTGAACCAACATCCGGCAATACTGGTATTGGCCTAGCCATAGTAGCTGCGGTAAAAGGCTATAAAATTATTTTGGTAATGCCTGAAAGTATGAGTGTGGAGCGCAGAAAACTGATGAGTGTTTATGGTGCTACTTTTGAATTAACACCTCGTGAAAAAGGTATGAAAGGCGCTATCGAAAAAGCGACCGAATTGCTGGCTGCCACGCCTAATTCCTGGATGCCTCAACAATTTGACAACCCTGCAAATATTGATATACATGTAAAAACCACCGCAGAAGAAATTGTAAAAGATTTTCCGGAAGGAATCGATTTTTTAATAACGGGTGTTGGTACAGGCGGGCATATAACTGGCGTTGCACAGGTGTTGAAAAAGCATTTCCCCCAAATAAAAGTTTTTGCCGTAGAACCAGAGTTATCGCCTGTAATTAGTGGTGGAGCACCGGGGCCGCATCCCTTACAAGGTATTGGCGCCGGTTTTATACCAACGAATCTGCACAAAGAAATTTTAGATGGCGTTATACAGGTAAGTAAAGAAGAAGCTTTTGATTATGCTATTCGTTCTGCAAAAGAAGAAGGTATTTTTCAGGGAATTTCAAGTGGAGCAACAATGGCTGCATTGGCAAAAAAATTACCTGAAATACCTGCCGGGAGCACAATACTTATTTTTAATTATGATACCGGGGAAAGGTATTTAAGTATAGAAGGATTGTATTGATTAAAACTTAAATGATAATGGAAACAATTTCATGTAGTAATACTTCTATAATCATTAAATATTTTTGGCTACAATTTTAAAATTTTATATGATGATTTTTACACGGAAAATCTTTAGTCCCCCGTTTAAACGATATCCCTGTTGTGTAAAAACATAAGATTAGTATTTAATCTTGCTATTGATTTTTTTAAATATAAAAAGCTTCCTTTCGGGGGCTTTTTTATTTGATAATTTCTAATGCTTTATTAATAAAATTATCTTTTTTATTTACGGTTTCAAAGTAGCCTTCTGCTCTAAAAAGCTGGCGGGCAATTGATGCTTTCAATACCTGTTCTATCAATTCTCTTTCTTTTGCTGTAATAGTTGTTACGGCAATAGAATCTTTAGTAGCAAGTGTTTCGAAATATTTCCATTCGTCATTTCTTACTGTAAAATTTTGTGCAAACTGCATGGCATTTTTATAACTTTTAAATTCTTGTTGGTGATTTTTGTAATACCTGTAACCAAAATCGGTAAGTGTACCACGGCTGTAAATTTTAGCAATGGTTAAACTTAATTTAGTTGTGTCTGCAGGTACAAAAAAATCTGGCGATATTCCCCCACCACCAAATAATTTTTTACCTTTTTGTGATCGGTAAATTTTGGAAGTGTCATTTTTTATTGAATCTGCTGTAATCATTTCACCATCTGTAAACCTATTGGTAATTGCAGTATAGTATGACTTTGCGCCATCTTTATAAGATCTTTGTATGCTTCTACCGATTGGTGTATAATATCGTGCAACTGTCAAGCGAAGGGCAGCCCTGTTCCTGAGATCATATTGTTCCTGCACAAGTCCTTTTCCAAAAGTTCTTCTTCCA
>JANPIF010000232.1:0-9435 GCA_031424845.1 Ferruginibacter sp. | reverse complement strand
GAACGATTGCTGGTGTGGTTGTACAAAGGCGCATGGGCCGAATGGGATATTGATGTAATTGAAATGGCCGTACCCATGAGCCCCGACCAGGTACTAAAAAAACGCAACGGTATTTTTAAACACCAGAGCCAAAAAGATGGCGTGGTTTTTCAGGGTGCAGACAGCCGGGAGTTTTGGAAACGTGCCGAAGATAGAAACCGTGCCACCGCTGAGTTGTACAACAAACTAGGCCTGGCCGAATATGCCGCTATGGAAGCGTTTGTGAGGTGGAGGTTTTAAATTCCCCTCCCATGGAGGGGTGGATGCCGTAGGCAGACGGGGTGGTTTCTTTGGGGCTGTGGGCGGAAGAGCTTTTATGAGCTTTTGAAGCGGCTGTCTTTAGTACTCCTCGTTCCGCTTCGCTGCACTGTGGGGTACTACTGCCCATCCGCCAGCCCTTGGGCGGGAGAATGTTTTTTTAGCTTTTATTATGCAATAGATATTAGCGGAAACTTTTACGAAGATATCAGCGAACGTTGCGTAGTGAGAAGCAACTAGGCGAAGAATTTAAATACTCAGCGCAACAGATTTTAAAATTCAATCATTTTTATAAATGGACAATAAGCAAATAGAAGAAATTTATAACCAAACATTTTCGGGGTTGACACTTTTTTATAGAGATACAACACTTGCCGAAAACTTAACTTCAAAATATCAAGTGGGGCAAATTCTAACTGAAAGAGGCTTTACAGATATGTCGTATAAAGGTGGCGGACTTGTGACAAACTTTCGTTACCTAATTGCTTCCGCAAATGCAAAAGATTTATCTGCATTTAACCCAGACAGCAAACAATTTGGACACGTTCTTTTATCATCAAATTCTTTTTTTAAGGTTTTAGATATATATAAAATTGGTAACAAAGCACAAATATTTCTTTTAGAAATCCCAGCCGTAGCAGTTGACCTTTTCACAAATGCGACTTCAAGTGTTGAAGAAGATATTACTAAAAAAGCAAGAGAAAACTTTCATACAAAAGTTGATTTACAACCAATAGCTGAGCTTCAAACTAACGAATGGAAAGAGAGAACTGAATTTCCAATTGGTATGAATGACAAAGGAGAGTTTTTCTTTCAATCTGAAAATAAAACATCAACTACAAAAAGCAAAACGCAACTAGAAAATACAATGAAAATTGACAACCAAATTCAACAAAAAAAGCCATGGTGGAAATTTTGGTAGGCCACCGTGGAGAAAGCCCTGAAAAGCCAACTTGAAATATGTAAAAAAACAAATTTTTTACATATTTGATTTATGATTTAGGCCGGGCTTCATATCTCTTAATTGCTCTGTAAGTTTGATAAACCTCGCCTAGATCGTGTCTCACTAGCGATAGGCTTTAATCAATCCTCCCTTTGGCGTGCAAAAGAGTTTTGGTTTGGGCGGCCCTTTAGGCATAGGATCCAATATCTCACTGAACTAAGCGAAGAAGACTAAGATTTACAATACTTATTTAAAACAAACTACAAATGAAAAAATGCTATAATGTATTCGATAAAGTCGAACACAAAGGTTCGTTAAACTGCCCAAACTGTAATTATGGCTATTCGGAAGAATCATTTTATTCTATTGAGCCTAGAGGTTGTCTTTCATGTAAAACAGATTTGATAATTTTTACTTTACCGGGTTTACATAGGTACATTTATACCATCGATCTAAACGAAGCGCCAAAATTATTTACATTAATCAGTAAATATTTATCAGAAAAAAGTAATATGGAAGCGATGTTTGAATTAAGAGAATTGATAATGTTATTTTCAGAAAAAGAATATGATTATGAAAAACATAATTTCATTAATGTTTTCCCGTCTTGGCCAACTTTGGAGCAGAAGATCCCTAAGAATGATGGAAATGCCTAATAAAATTCGTAACGATACTCACCTTGGCCCTCACCTCACGAGCCCTTCTTTCAATAAACCCTAGCCTCAACGTTCACGAGAGATTGGTTTGCATCCCAAACACTGCAGTAGAGATTAATACCATTTACTTTTTTCAATAACCGAAGCCATTGCAGGTTTTAAATTTAGGGTCTCTATCTTTTGCGAAATATTTTTCCTTCAGCAATTGCTAGCATTATCCTATAGTTATCTTTGTACCAATGTTTTTCAAAATATTATTCGCATTCCTATTATTTAGTACCACAGCAAATTCGCAATGCATAAGCAATACCGGGCGTGAATTTTATGTTTCATTTATAGTTGCAGGAAGTCTTTATATCACATCCGATGTAAATACTACTGGTCAAGTATCTAATCCTAATACAGGCTTTATTACAAATTTTACCGTAGCTGCAAATTCTTTTACGAGAGTTCCTTTACCTGCGTTGGAAACAGTACATACCCTCCAAAATAGTATCTCTAAAAAAGGTTTTATTGTAAGAACGGTTGATCCAGTCTCTATCATGAGTATGAATGGTGCGAGAGCAATTTCTGATGCCGCCCTTATTTTTCCTTTATCAGCATTAGGAGTCGAATATATTGTGAGCGGCGGGGGAAGACCATTTATTCAAAATAACTTCAATTTTTCTCCTACTGCGTTGATAGTCGCCACGGAAGATAGTACAACAATCGAAATAAATCCCACTGCCCAGCTAACTAATAACCAACCTGCAGCTGTATTATTCACCATAAAACTTAACAAGGGTGAAACTTATGCCATTACAGGCAAAGAAAATATTTCAGGTACAATTATAAAGGTTACAAATGGTAATAAACCTATAGCGGTGTTTTGTGGGCAAAGGGGTGCAATAATACCACTTGGATTTGGTGCAGCTGAACATATTTTTGAACAAATCAACCCTATTACAAAATTAGGCAAGGACTTCATTAGCCCTATTTTGAGGGGCCGAAGCAAAAATATTTTACAAATTACTGCAGCGAGAAATAACAGCAGTATAAAACTTGATGGAATTATCGTAGCTACCCTGCAAAAGGGTCAAATATTTACGATAGAAACCAATAATACAGCGAAATATATTGAAAGTAGCCAACCTATTCAACTCGCCTTGTTTGGTACAGGTTCCACTTACGACAGTTTACTGCAAAACAACCTGGGGGATCCCACTTTCATGATTGTACAGCCAGTCCAGCAGATGATAAAGCGAGTTAATTTTGTAGCTCCGGTTTTCGATAGCATTACAACTCATAAGCTTTGTATTATCGTTCTTACAGCTCATGCAAACAGCACGGTTATAGATGGTAACAACATAGGTAATTTATTTTTGCCTGTATCCGGCAATGCTACTTACAGCATAGCAACATTAGATATTGCAGCAGGAAAGCATGAGCTGATTAATCAATTTGGCTTGATGGCTTACGCCCATGGATATGGCTTTCGCCAGGCTTATGGCTACTGCATAAGTGCGGCAATAAATGAGATTTATCCTCCTACGCATTTCACTCTTAACAATATATCAAGTGCGGACTCTATAGAAGTAAATGTATGTAAAGGACCTGCACTATTTAAAATATTAACGCAGGATGCCAAGAGTAAATTTGTATGGAACTTTGGAGATGGTTCACCAACTGTTCAAACAGCCGCAGGTATTTTCCAGCAAGTACACGAGTTCAAACGCACCGGTAATTACACAGTTACGCTAACAATTATCAACTGTGCAGTTCAATCAGAAAAAAGAATTTTAAAAATAAAAGTATACGAGCCTTATCTTGCCTTTATGCCGACAGATACAGTAATTGCAAAAGGAGCTAGTATTGTTTTATTTCCGCTTCACCAACCTGGAGTAGTGAGTTATAATTGGCAACCCAATTATAATATAACAGATATTACTACCAGAAACCCTACGGTTAACCCTTTTAAAAATACCAAATATTTGCTCAGAGTTACTGATACCGCTGGGTGCAACTCATCAGCTTCGTATAATGTAAAGGTATTTGATGCTTTCTACATGCCGAATGCATTTACGCCAAACGCTGATGGAAGGAATGATGTATTCAGGATACGTCCCGGTATGATTAATAATTTAAAAACTTTTTCAATTTATAACAGATGGGGCCAGTTGGTTTTTAGCACAAGTAATATCCTACAAGGCTGGAATGGAATATTTAATGGAGCGCCCGCGGCTGCAGGCACTTATGTATGGTCAATTATCTACTTAAACTTGCAGAATAAAAAAACGCAGGTAAGCGGTTCTTTTTTGGTAATCAGGTAACATATAGTTTTTTTAAGGATTGGTAACGAATGAATTATCTTTTAAGTATTGATGATGATATGATATTACATTCTATATTCGCAAAAAAAACCTATGAAAAACATCAACTCAATGAAACTATTTTTATTTGCGGTTCTATTAGTGCCTGCAATAAACACATTAGCACAAAGTAACCCGAATGTAATAAACGAAGATGGGTATGTGGTTTTCGCTCCAAACGATACTATAAGAGGGAAAGTAAGTATAGAGTTTATCGAAAAACCAGAACCGGGGGAAATGGTGTTAAAAGCGATGAACACCGGTAAGTCAGTTTCAGTTATGCCTTATGACCTTTCACAAGCGACTTTTAGTAAAAAAGAAGTGATTTGCTTTTTTGTACGGGGAACGAGATATGAGGCTATACGTGTAAAAGATGCCTCTGCATTTGGTATGATGAATGCTGCCGCTTCAGGCAATGGCAAAAAAGGAATTTTTTATAAAAATTATTTAGAGTCTGGCGATTATTCTTTTTATCAAGATGCAATAGACGACAACAATTTTGCTGTTAAGAAAAAAGGGGACGAGAGAGCTTACGCTGTAAAGGATATTTTAAAAAACAAAAAATCAGCTAAAGATTTTCTTGAAAACTGTCAAGCATTAAAGGATAAGATCAAATCAGGTGCTGATGATTTACAAGATGTGAAATCATTTGTAGATTTTTTGAATACAAATTGTAAATAATCTTATTGAGTATAATTGCACAAGGCAATCCGTGATTGAGTATAGCCTACAAAATGATTTTCGTCACTGTTTACAAATTACCAACATCCTTAAAACTTAAAATGTAAAGTACCCGCTGTGGTACTTTTCATTTTTGATTCCCAAAACTAACTTTATGAAAAAAATTACCACAGTATTTTTATTGCTATTGCTAAGCGCCGCTTCAATGGCTCAAGGCACAGTAAGAACAAGCTTCTCCTCTGCCGATTTATCACTCAATTACACAGCATTGATTGCAACACTTACCAAAGACAGCGCATATCATCTTAGCTACCCAAAGCGTCTCACATATCATGTAGAATCGGAATGTACATTTGGTATTTTTTTGAACAACAATACATTTCGTCTAAGCGGCAAAAATCTACCGAGCGCCAATGATGGTAATGTTGATATACAAGTATCAAGTCCCGGAATAAGTAATATAGAACTTAGTAATGTACGCCAAGAGTTAATTAATGCAAATGATCCTGCAAGTCCTAAAGGATGGCTAGGCAACGTTACTTTTCAGTTTCCATTTATAATAAACATCAGTAGAAAAGGGCAATTAATAAAATCAATAACTTATTATAGCAACGCATATCAAGCTAAAATGTCGTTTAACAAAGCAATGGTAGACCCATCACTTACATATTCTCCAAACAAACTTTTTGCATCTGCGGATGAAATCAACAATTCATTTAAAAGTATTGCAACAAAAAAAATAATTGAAGCAACATTTGCAACCCAGACGTATAATAAAATATCTGAGATGCTTTTTATGCTTTATGGTACATATTCATTTAAGGGTATGTCCGCTTATTATGGTGTTGTAAGACCAAGAGGCAGAAAGTTCGACTACAGCGACTTAGATGCATCAAACGAGGCTTACAAGGCGGCCATAAAGTTGAATAATGTAAATGATTTTGTGGGTAGGGACAGCTTAATGAAGGTGGCCAAAGAAGGGTATACTAAATTGCTCAATAGCGGTGACAAAAAAGTTGATATTAACGTAAAAGATATGTTACTACATAACCTTGCATGGTGCAGTTATTATTTAAATGACAAGGAAGATTTTAATAAATATCTAGCAGCTTATTCTACAACAGACACAGCGAAATGGGACCCTAGTTCTCTAAGCGCTTTTAATAATACAATGGGCACATTGGGTTTAAAAGAGTTATTGAAAAATTGTACAGTCTGTACTATAAATCCCTAACTAGCTTACTCTATATTAATTCTTTCTCCTCCTGCGTTCGTGGCACACGAAAGCAAAAATAAACCAGGTAGCGGAGCTATACATCCAAGCAAAATGGGCAAGAGTATCTGTGCCTCAAAATATTATACTGTTTGAATTTATAAATAAACCAAATTTGAGTTTATTATCTTATGGTACAAATGCTATTGGAAAAAAGGCAACTATTACTCATAAGCAACGGTACGTGATTGTATAATAAAAGAAAAAATCAATAAGCCACCACTAACCTTGTAACCTGGTTCCAGCCATAAGTTGCGAGATTACCCCAGTTTTTGTAACCAAATATTACCGGGCTAAGGGTAATTTGTTCTGCAAAACCATTGCCTGCTGCACTCAAGCCTATGCTGAAGCTGTTAAAGGCAATGTTTGTACATTTTATGGAATAGTATGGCGTAACATCACCCGCATTTGCATACATTTTAAACTCTATAACCATTGATGGCTGGGCTAGAGCTGTAGCGACGGCTTTTGAGATAGCAATGGAATTAATATCCAAGGGTTTTACGAATGCTACATCCTGAAAACTTGAAGGCCCTGCATTTTGGTTTGAAGCAGTATTAGGGTTTGAAGCGCCGTTACTAATACTTACAACCGGGAAAGTGCCATTAGTAAAGCCTGTTGCTGCATTGGTAATAGTATAGGTAATAGAATCCATACCGGAGGATGCTGCGGTGCTTTGTGTAGCGAATGTATTCCATTGGGTTCCGTTATGAAATGCAGGTGCATTAACTGCCTTATTGAAAATCAACAGCCCGGCACTGGGACTGCTTACTAATGTGGTATCATTTACCCTTGGAAGCATTAATCCTTTATTGGTGCTATTCACATCTAGTGCAGCATTGGCACTAGGGGTATTGGTACCTATGCCTACCTGGGCCATGGCAAAATTTCCAACAAAAAAAAGGAGATTAAATAAATGAAGTTTCATTGTATATAGTTATATGTTGAAGATATGTTATTAAATTAATATTTAATAAATTTTGTCCTCTTGGGGTGTGTCACGAATGAAACGAATGGATAGTGCCACCGACTGCGATTTCGTCGTACACTAAAGAAAAAATAAACAAGGTATCGTAGCAATACATCCAAGCAAAATGGGGAAGGTTATCTGTTCAGTAAAATATTAGATTGTTTGAATTTATAAATAAACCAAACTTGCATTTATTATTTTATTGTACAAAAAACCATTGGAAAAAAGGCAGCTATTGCCTCGAGATAAAATGAAATTTCTACTGCTGCACCGGCAGATAAATATGAAACGTAGCTCCTTCATTTATTTCACTAGTTGCAGTAATATAGCCACGATGATTTTCAACAATCTTTTTTACAATCGCTAACCCAATGCCTGTACCCTTATATTCTGCTTTGGTATGTAGGCGTTGAAAAATTTCAAAAATTCTATCGCCATATTTTTGGTGAAAACCAATGCCCTTGTCTGCAATAGAAATGTGTAGGTAATTTTTATTGGCTATTAAATGTTCACTTATTTTTTCACCCAAAACAATTGTACAGGAAATGGAAACTCTAGCTGGCTCATTGGGCTTTGCAAATTTTAATGCGTTGCTTAGGAGGTTTGTGAAAAGTTGTTTAATTTGAAATGTTATAACTTCCGCAGTGCCTAATGGAGTATTGGTAATGGTTATATTTGAATTGTTTGTTTCTTTTATTTCTTTAATTATTTCTGATAAGAGCGCTGTTAAATCGGTATGTAAAAATTTTTTTTGGTTTAAAGAAGTTTCTGAGTAATTCAATAAATCGTCAACCAGAGCTTTCATACTTTCAGCAGATTTTTCAGCCCTTTCAATCAGATCTTTTCCGCTGTCAGTCATGTTATCAAACTCTTTTTCTTTTAATCTATCCAGAAAAAACTTTATTTTTCTAATAGGTTCTTTTAAGTCGTGGCTGGAAATATGCGCAAAAGATTGTAGTTCTTTATTTAAATGTAAAAGCTCAAGGTTTTTTTCTGCTAATTGTTTTGTTCTCTCCAAAACCATTTTCTCCAGTTTTTCTTCTGTATCTCTGGTGTGTTGTATATCTGTATGTACACCAACCCACTCTACAATTTCTTTTGACTGGTTTAATACGGGTATTGCTTTTACACTAAATAATTTCCAAGATCCATCAGCAGTCTTCACTCTATGTTCAAACTTAAATATTTCTACATTTTTTACAGCATAATTCCAAGCTTCAATTGTAGCTGCTGCATCATCTGGATGTATAGCTTCTGACCATCCATATCCCTGATAGTCTTTTAACTGTTGGCCTGTAAGTTTCGCCCATCCTTCCTGTTCACCTTCCATTTCGCCATTGGGGCTATTCGTCCACATTATTCCTTCCACAGCACGTACTGCCGCTTCAAATCGCTTTTCACTTATCTGTAATTTTTCAATTGTTGGCAAATGCTCATCCATATTAAATGTAAAATGATTAGTTATGTTAGGATGTGAGTTTTCATATGATGAGCTTTAGTATTGGTAACTCTATTCACAATAATTAGTCCAACGTATAAACATGTTGTGATTACCCAAATTGAATTGTTTAAAGTTGGGCCGTTTTAGATAATATTAAAATAGAAAAAATAGTGTTATACTTACCTCAAATGCTTATTTCCGGCACATTATCCCATTCATATAATTCATTCTTTGCTTTATTATCTTCTCTTTCGGCCAATGTTCTTATTGAAAAAACGGTTTTGTATTCCATGTTTTCTACAGGCATCTGGTAAGCAAGAATTTTTTGATAATCATCATCTGTTAATTCTTCTGATACCCATTGTGTAGATAATTCCAATGAAAGCATTAATGGCATTCTGTTTTTATTGGTTCCTCCATTGTGTATTTGTTCCATCAACTTATTTGCAGCAGTTGTTATAATTGTAAATGAAAATCTTTTTTCTACTTCGCCGGTTTCTTTATTGGGTAATTCTGCAACAGAATACAAACCCGGTAAAAAAAATGTTTCCTGATTTTTTAGATTAATAAAATAGGGGATTTTCTTTTTTATTCCTTTTACTTCTCTGTGTTCATAAAAGCCCGTCATGGGTATTAAGCAACGCCTGTTTCTTATTTTATACCAGTAACTTTTAGGGTCATCCAATATTCTTTCGCCTCTTGCATTTAGCATAGTTGCCCGTTGCTTTTTATAGGCGTCCTCATCTTTTACATAAAATGGAATGCAACCCCATTCCATTAACCTGCAATGCAGTTTTTCATCTTCCCTGTTTTTAAAAATAATGGG
>JANPIF010000231.1:0-4034 GCA_031424845.1 Ferruginibacter sp. | reverse complement strand
GCAAGGTTAGGTATCACACGTGGTTGGGATAGCAACTGGTACGCTCACAAAAAGGATTACGCTAAAAAATTGATAGAAGACGATCGTATCAGAAATTATCTGAATGCCCGTATCAATAAAGGCGGTATTGCAAAAATTGTTATTGAGCGTACACTTAATAAACTAATTGTTACAATACATACATCTAAGCCGGGTATCATCATTGGTAAAGGTGGTGGTGAGGTTGATAGAATAAAAGAAGAGTTGAAAAAACTATGTGGTAAAGATGATGTACAGATAAATATATTAGAAATACGTCGTCCAGAACTTGACGCAGCTATCGTAGCAGATACTATTGCTCGTCAACTTGAAAACCGTATCAGTTATAAGCGTGCTATTAAAATGTCCATAGCTTCTGCATTACGTATGGGTGCTGAAGGTATTAAAGTAAAAGTTGGTGGCCGTTTAGGTGGATCTGAAATAGCTCGTAGCGAAGAAATTAAGCAAGGTCGTACTCCATTACACACATTGCGTATGGACATTGATTATGCAAATGTATTTGCACTTACTGTTTATGGTAAAATTGGTATTAAAGTTTGGATCTGTAAAGGCGAGGTTTTAGGAAAAAGAGATTTAAATCCTAATGTACTAGCCGGTGGTAAAAATGAAGGACCAGAAAGACAAGGTGGTTTTGATAGAAGAGATGATAGAAGAGGCGGTGATGATAGAAGAGGTGGTGGAAGAGGTGGAGATGATAGAAGAGGTGGTGGAGATAATCGTGGCGGTGGCGGTAGAAGATAGGAGTAAGTAGAAAATTATAAAAAGTGTTCGGTGGGCAAATAAGCACATCAACTTATTATTGAAAGTGCCTATTTACAGATAGGTCGCAAAAAAAAATAAAAATGTTATCACCAAAAAGAAGTTTACATAGAAAGACCCAGAAAGGCCGTATGAAGGGTGACACAAAACGTGGAGCTACATTAGCGTTCGGTACATTCGGTTTAAAAGCTTTGGACAGCGTTCAGCTTACTAACAGGCAGATTGAAAGTGCTCGTCAGGCAATGACACGTGCTATGAAGAGAGAGGGTAATGTTTGGATTAGAATTTTCCCTGATAAGCCAATTACTGCAAAACCAGCAGAGGTGAGAATGGGTAAAGGTAAAGGTAACCCTGAAGGATGGGCAGCAATTGTACAACCTGGTCGTATTTTGTTTGAAGCAGATGGTGTATCGGAAGAAGTTGCAAAACATGCTTTTGCATTAGCTGCACAGAAATTACCAATACTTACAAAATTTATCGTTAGCAGAGATTTTGTAGCTTAATATAAAAGTTTATAAGAAAATATATTAATGGAGGCTTTCAAAATCAGCACATTAGGATATTATCACAATAGCAAATTAACAGAGATGTCTAAAAAAAATGATTTCGCACAAAGCCTTTCAGGATTATCTGAGGCTGATTTAACTGCAAAGATTAAAGAAGATGAAATGCGCATGAAGAAATTAACTTTCGCCCATGCAATTGCACCTTTGGAAAATCCACAAAGCATTCGTGTATTGAGGAGAGATATAGCACGCCTTAAAACACAATTAAGAAAAACTCAGATCGGGGCTTAATAACCCTAAAAAAGTATAACAATGGAAGATAACATAGTAAGAAATCTAAGAAAAACAAGAACAGGAACGGTATCCAGTAATAAAATGGATAAAACAATTACCGTAGCTGTTGAAAGAAAGGTAAAGCATCCTTTGTACGGTAAGTTTCTTAAAAAAACTACCAAGCTTCATGCACATGATGAAAAAAATGAGTGTAGCATAGGGGATACTGTAAAAATTATGGAAACTCGTCCTATCAGCAAATTAAAGCGTTGGAGATTGGTTGAAGTAGTTGAGAAGGTTAAATAAGAAATTCATACCGAATAAAAAATATTCAGTATCAAGAATAGACCATTAAGTTTTGAGAACGAGTCTAGTTACTAAGTATCGAAAACTTTATACTAGATAAAAAAAATAAAAAAAATGATTCAGCAAGAAAGCAGGCTTAACGTAGCGGATAACAGTGGTGCCAAGTCGGTTCTATGTATTCGTGTATTGGGAAACAGTGGTCAGGATTATGCAAGAATAGGAGATAAGATTGTTGTTACGGTGAAAGATGCAATGCCTGCCGGTGGTATCAAAAAAGGTACTGTAACCAAAGCTGTTATTGTTAGAACCGTAAATAAGCTTCGTCGTAAAGATGGTTCTTATATCCGTTTCGATGATAATGCGGTAGTACTTTTGAACAACTCTGATGAACCAAGAGGTACTCGTATTTTTGGACCAGTAGCTCGTGAATTGAGAGATAAAGGATATATGAAAATTATATCTCTTGCACCGGAAGTATTATAATTAAACATTTAAAATTCAAATTTGCGAAATAGCAAATTTGCAAATTTGCAAATTAATAAAAATGAGTACAAGATTTAAACCAAAGTTCAACATTAAAAAGGGAGATTCTGTAGTAGTAATTACAGGAGACGATAAAGATTTGAAGAAGCCCCGCAAAGTGTTGGAGATAATCGTAGAAAAAAACAGGGTGTTGGTAGAAGGTGTAAACATCGTAACCAAGCATACTAAACCTACGGCACAAAATACCAAAGGTGGTATTTTAAAAGTAGAAGCACCAATAGCAATAAGCAATGTAATGTTGTGGGATGCTAAATCAGGAGCGGCAACAAAAATTAAGCGTACTAGAGTAGAAGGTAAATTAGTTCGTGTAACAAAAAAATCAGGGGAGGTAATTAAATAATGAGCACAACAGCAACAACCCAGAGACTTGCAGATAAGTATAAGAAAGAAGTTATACCTGCGCTAATGAAAAAATTTAGCTACAAAACTGTAATGCAAGCGCCAAAACTTTCCAAGATTTGTTTAAATCGTGGAGTAAACGGTGCTGTAAATGATAAAAAACTTATTGATATAGCTATCGATGAGTTAAGCAACATTACAGGACAGAAAGCAGTAGCCACAATGTCTAAAAAAGACATTTCAAACTTTAAGCTTCGTAAGAACATGCCCATTGGTGCAAGAGTTACTTTACGTGGTGAGAAGATGTATGAATTCTTAGACAGACTTGTATCTGTATCTCTACCTCGTGTACGTGATTTTAAAGGTATTAATGATAAAGCTTTTGATGGTCGTGGTAACTATACTTTAGGAATTACAGAACAAATCATTTTCCCTGAAATTGATATTGATAAAGTAAATAAAATTACTGGTCTAGATATCACTTTTGTAACAACAGCAAAAACCAATGAAGAAGCATTTGAATTGCTTAAAGAAATGGGTATGCCGTTTAAAAATGTAAAAAAATAGTATTTAGTACTAAGTTTTTAGTATTAAAATAAAACAAATAATATGGCTAAAAAATCAATTGAAGCTAGACAAAGAAAAAGAGAGCGTATTGTAGCAAAATTTGCTGACAAAAGAGCTGCTCTAAAAGCTGCCGGTGATTACGCAGGTTTGGATGCACTTCCAAAAAATGCTTCTCCGGTACGTTTAAGAAATCGTTGTCAGCTTACTGGTCGTCCACGTGGATATATGCGTCACTTTGGTGTAAATCGTATTACGTTTAGAGATATGGCTCTTGCTGGTAAAATACCAGGTGTAACAAAAGCCAGCTGGTAGAACGGCCCCCTAAATCCTCCGAGGGGGGACTTTGGATATCGCATTGAAAAAATATTAAAATAACTTAACAAAATAGAACAATGGTTACTGATCCGATAGCAGATTATTTAACAAGAATTAGAAATGCCCAAATGGCTAATCACCGTATTGTTGAAATACCTGCAAGCAATTTAAAGAAACGCATTACCGAAATTTTGTACGATAAAGGATATATTCTTAAGTATAAATTTGAAGAAGATAAAAAGCAAGGTTTAATAAAAATTGCATTAAAATATGATGCAACTACTAAATTACCTGCTATTCAGAGTTTAGAAAGAATTAGCCGTCCAGGTTTAAGGACTTATGCTAAGCCTGACGAATTTAAAAGAGTTAAAAACGGTTTAGGTGTTG
>JANPIF010000230.1:0-1653 GCA_031424845.1 Ferruginibacter sp. | reverse complement strand
GGTGGTACTTACTTTAGTATTGCTTGTAATTTGTGCAATGCGTTTTATTAAGATTGAAGAATGGGGTGCAAAAAAATATATTTTCCTTGCATGCATCATTAGTAATGCAGTAGCGCTGGTAGCGTTTATAGGTAGTTTTATTGAAGCAAGAAAAAACAGAAAAATAAGCAATGGCTAAAACAGTAAAAGAAAAACCGGTTATCTTAATAACCAATGATGATGATATTACTTCTCCCGGTATAAAAGCATTAGTAGAAGCAGTAAAAGATTTTGGCAGAGTGGTAGTAGTAGCTCCTGATAAACCACAAAGCGGAATGGGGCATGCAATTACCATTGGTTTTCCATTGCGCATGCGTAAGCTTGATATGTTTGATGGTATAGAAAGTTGGACGACCAGTGGCACACCTGTTGATTGTGTAAAACTTGCTGTAGATAAAATACTCCACCGCAAGCCAGATATTTGTTTGAGCGGAATAAACCATGGAGCAAACCATTCCATTAATGTATTATATAGTGGTACCATGTCTGCGGCTATGGAAGCAAGTATTGAAGGCATTCCAAGCATTGGTTTTTCTATGATGGATTATAGTTATGAAGCAGATTTATCTGCAGCTAAACAAATTGTGGCCACTATTGTACAAGGTGTAATGAAGAAAAAAATTGACAAGCATTTGTTGTTAAATGTAAATATTCCTGGTGGGGGTATTGACAAGATAAAAGGGATTAAAATATGCAAACAGGCTTATGCAAAATATGAGGAAGAGTTTGCAGAACGGTTAGATCCACACAAGAAAAAATACTATTGGCTTACAGGTGAATTTAAAAACTTTGACAAATCTAAGGATACAGATGTGTGGGCATTGCAGCATAATTATGTAAGTGTAGTACCAGTACAATTTGATCTTACAAATTATAAATTAAAAGCTCAGCTCGAAAAGAGTAAACTATTTTAACAATGTTTAAAAAAGACAATTTTGTTTTCGGCTGTGTTCTTGGCTTACTTGCACCAATAGCAGGTTTAATTTTATTGAAATACTATAAATTTGGAATGCTCAGTTATAAGGAAGTACTCCAATTTATTTATACCCAACCAGGGCATGGAATAATGACAGCAGGACTAAGTGTATCGTTGATGATGAATGCTTTCTTTTTTACCATGTATGTAAATGGAAGAAAAGACCATACAGGGAAAGGATTGTTTGTTACTACCGTTTTGTATGGTGTAGTTATTTTATTAATAAAATATTTGAGTTAGAAAACATAATTCGAACTTTTACTAGAAAGCCTCTAATGATAAACATTAGAGGTTTTTTTATTCCATCATTTTAAAACAACCCATTTACAAATTGGTGCCCATCAAATACCAATAAATCCTCCATCTTCTCTCCTACTCCAATAAATTTTACAGGAATTTTAAATTGATCTGCAATTGCTATCACCACACCACCTTTTGCGGTACCATCTAATTTTGTAATACTTAATGCAGTAACTTCTGTAGCGGCCGTAAAATGTTTTGCCTGTTCCAATGCATTTTGGCCAGTACTACCATCCAATACCAGCATTACTTCATGCGGTGCGTCGGGAATCACTTTTTGAATAACTTTTTTTATTTTACTCAACTCATCCATTAAATGGGCTTTGTTGTGCAACCTT
>JANPIF010000229.1:0-4249 GCA_031424845.1 Ferruginibacter sp. | reverse complement strand
TTTTGTTTCCATTTTTTGCATGGAGTTATGTGGCAATAAAAAAACAGGTATAAAAAAGCCCGCATTCACATGCAGGCCTTCGAAATTTTTATTTTATAACTTACAATTCCACCGCTCCTTCTACCAAAACAGTTGCTTTGTTATTCAACACTTCTACAAAACCACTTTGTATTGTGTAGGAAGTTGTGTTTGTTTTATCCGTTAATATTTTTAGCTTACCATTTTTTAAAGCACTTACAATAGGAGCATGCCTATCTAAAACTTCAAACAAACCGGTAATGCCTGGCAATTGTACACCGTACACTTCGCCACTAAATATTTTTTTTTCTGGTGTTAATATTTCTAAAGTCATAATTAGATAATAGATATAAGTATCAAGACACAAGATGAAACACTCAATATTTTTTGAACTGTATAAGAGTTAAAGTACCAATCTTGTGTCTTGATACTCATGTCTCAAATTTTTCTTACGCCTGCGCCGCTGCCATCAATTTCTTACCTTTTTCAACCGCATCTTCCAAAGTACCTACAAGGTTAAATGCTGCTTCCGGATATTCATCTACTTCACCATCCATAATTGCATTAAAACCTCTAATCGTATCTTGTATTGGAACAAGTACACCTTTTAAACCGGTAAACTGCTCAGCAACAAAGAACGGTTGAGATAAGAAACGTTGTACTTTACGTGCACGACTTACTACCAATTTATCTTCGTCACTCAATTCATCCAAACCAAGGATAGCGATGATATCCTGTAATTCTTTGTAACGCTGTAAAATTAATTTTACTCTATCAGCTGTATTGTAATGCTCTGCACCAACAATAGCAACTGTCAAAATTCTTGATGTACTATCCAATGGATCTACTGCTGGGTAAATACCAAGATCCGCAATTTTTCTACTCAATACCGTTGTTGCATCCAAATGCGCAAACGTTGTGGCCGGTGCCGGATCCGTCAAATCATCCGCAGGTACATAAACCGCCTGTACCGATGTAATTGAACCATTTTTAGTTGAAGTAATTCTTTCCTGCATCAAACCCATTTCTGTAGCAAGTGTTGGTTGGTAACCCACCGCACTTGGCATACGACCAAGCAAAGCCGATACTTCAGAACCCGCCTGTGTAAAACGGAAGATATTATCTACGAAAAATAAAATGTCCTTTCCTTGTCCGTCGCCTTCACCATCACGGAAATATTCCGCCATAGTAAGACCGCTCAAAGCCACACGTGCTCTAGCTCCCGGCGGCTCGTTCATTTGTCCAAATACGAAAGTTGCTTTTGAATCCTTCAAACCTTCCATATCTACAGAAGCCAAATCCCATCCACCTTCTTCCATACTATGCTTAAACTTATCGCCATAGTTCATAATACCTGCTTCAATCATCTCACGCATCAAATCATTTCCTTCACGTGTTCTTTCACCCACACCTGCAAATACCGAAATACCACTGTATGCTTTCGCAATATTATTAATCAATTCCTGAATCAATACTGTTTTACCCACACCTGCACCACCGAACAATCCAATCTTACCACCTTTTGCGTAAGGCTCAATTAGATCAATTACTTTAATACCTGTAAACAAAATTTCGTTTGCAGTACTAAGGTCTTCAAACAATGGCGGCTTAGCATGTATTGGGCGACCACCTTCTTTGCTTACCTGTGGCAAACCATCAATAGCATCGCCGGTTACGTTAAACAAACGACCTTTAATATTTTCGCCGATAGGCATTGTAATTGGTCTTCCAGTATCGGTAACTTTAGTACCACGTACCAAACCTTCCGTACCGTCCATCGCAATGGTACGCACACTATCTTCACCTAAATGCTGCTGCACTTCCAAAATCAACTTATCGCCATTTTCACGAATAAGCTCCAATGCATTTAAAATTTCCGGAAGTTTTGTATCGTTGTCAAATTGCACATCGACAACCGCACCAATAATTGATTTTACTTTACCTGTACTTGCCATATCTATATATTAAATAGTTGAGGTTTCAAAATTTGCCGCAAAGGTAAGGTTTGAAGATTGTAAATAAAAATCCCTTCGGTATTTTTTTTGGGGTGGTTTTGGGCGAAGAAGCAGTCCCGAAATAAGCGAGAGCAGCATTGTTGTGTCACTCACTTGTGCGGCATACCCTTATTCATCATTAATTATGCAGCAGATTATGCTATTTTTACAATAATCAAATGGGGCACATTGCCATAACTGTGCTCCTTTTGAAGTTCGTCTGTTTTAACCTCAACTTTCACCAACCTAGCTACACACAAATGATCAAAATCATCTTTCCCATAGTGGCATTAATTATATGTACTAACATATTTGCTCAGAACTCCATTCGAGTTTTCGTTAAAGACAGTTCCGAAAATAAATTTCTTATTGGAGCAACTATTAAACTTAATAGGCAAAATGCAGTTACTGATAGCAGCGGTAGCTTTTATTTCAATCAAGTTCCTCATGGTCTACAAAATATTGAAGTAAGTTTTTCAGGTTATAAAACGCAGGCTTTATCAATACTTCCCATTGCAGACAGTATTTTATCTATCACTGTTTATTTAGAAACGGAGGAAGAAGAGGAAGAAGAAGTTATAGTAATAAGCACGAGAAGCAGCCGAACCATAAATGACATACCTACAAGAGTGGAATCCATATCAGGCGAAGAGCTTACAGAAAAAGGAAATATGAAACCTGGTGATATAAGAATGTTGCTAAACGAAAGCACGGGTATTCAAACACAGCAAACCTCTGCTACCTCTTACAATTCCAGTATAAGAATACAAGGTTTAGATGGTAGGTACACACAAATATTAAGAGATGGTCTCCCACTTTACTCAGGCTTTTCCGGTGGGTTAAGTTTAATGCAGGTAGCCCCACTTGATCTAAAACAAATCGAAGTTATCAAAGGGTCTTCATCAACACTATACGGCGGTGGGGCTATAGCAGGTCTAGTAAACCTTGTTTCAAAAACACCAACAGCAAAAAGAGAACTAAGTTTTATTGGCAACGGTACATCGGCCGGTGGTCTTGACCTAAGTGGCTTTTATAGCCAAAAATTTAATACAATTGGAGTAACAGTATTTGGTTCAAGAAATACAGGACGAGCTTACGACCCTGCTGGTATTGGCTTAACCGCCATTCCAAAATTTGAAAGATACACCATCAATCCAAGGCTTTTTCTATACGGAAATAAGACAACAGCAAACGTCGGAATAAGCTACATCACAGAAGATCGTATTGGTGGAAGTATGGCATTTATAAAGGACGGTACAGCAGGTTTTTTTGAAAAGAACAATACAGATCGTGTAACAACACAAACCCAAATAACACACAGAATAAATGACAAATCACAGTTAAATTTTAAAAACAGTTATAGCAGGTTTGACAGGTTCATACAAATCCCTTCTTATGCTTTTGAAGGATTACAACAATCAACATTTACAGAGGCTACCTATAGCACTAATGGTGAAAAATCAGATTGGGTTTTAGGAGCTAACTACCTAACAGATAATTTTAAAGAGAACTCTCTAAACAATAACACCTTAAGAAATTATAACTACAATACATTCGGAACATTTATTCAAAACACTTGGTCACCATCACAGAAGTTTACGCTAGAAACGGGTTTAAGAGGCGACTATGTAGAGCAATTTGGTTTTGAATTATTGCCAAGAATATCTGCTATGCTAAAAGTAACTCCAGAACTTACAGCAAGATTAGGAGGAGGTTTGGGTTACAAAACACCAACTTTATTTAATGAAGAAGCGGAAAAAACACAGTTTCAAAATATACTTCCAATCAATCAAAGCCTTACACAAAACGAACGTTCATCCGGTGGAAACTTTGATATAAACTATCGAACCAAAATAGGCGAAGTAGGCTTTGCACTTAACCAATTGTTTTTTTATACTCAACTAAATAGTCCGTTGGTATTGACTAACGCAGGCATTAGCAACACTCAATTTTTAAATGCAAAAGGCAACATTGATACTAAAGGAATGGAAACAAATCTTAGGTTTACTTACAGTGATTTTAAATTATTTGTAGGGTATACTTATGCTGATGTAAAGACTGATTTTAATAATACAAAAAACCGATTTCCATTAACAGCCAAGCACAGGCTTAATAATGTGTTGATGTATGAAAAAGACGAAAAGCTAAAGATCGGTTTAGAAGCATATTATTTTAGCCCGCAAAAATTAAGTGATGGTGCAATAGGAAAGTCTTATTGGACCTACGGTTTGATGGGC
>JANPIF010000228.1:0-2978 GCA_031424845.1 Ferruginibacter sp. | reverse complement strand
AAAAAATATGAAATTGCACATTCAACATATGCCTAAAAGATATTGGCGGTATCTTACAGAAAAAAGAGGAATCATTAATAAGTAAAAATAATTCTGGGGCTGTGAAAATTTAAATTTATGTTGAGCATTTGTACGGGCTATGCGTTGCTATCTTTTTTTCTTGCCCATCCTTCGACAAGCTCAGGAGGACAATAAAAAAAGGATATCCACTTCTATCCGGCAGCCATTCATCAGTAGTTCTTTTATCAACAATTATACAAACGCTACAAATAAAAAGCAAGCATTAAAATATTAGAATGATCAGAAACAAAACCATACTTTTTTTATTATCAATTTCAATTGTTGGAGCCTCAGAAACTTTTGCGCAGGATAGTATAACACTTCCTGTAGCCATAAGCCAGGCATTAAAAAAGAGTTTAGATATTACCATTGCAAAAAATAATATTGAAGCCGCTACTATTTTAAACAGTTATGGTTTTGCCGGTGGATTGCCTGTTGTTACAGGTAATATTACTGACAACGAATCTTTAACCAGTGTAAATCAAAAACTAAACACAGGTACTACTATCCAAAGAAATAATGCCGCAGCCAATGCACTTAATGGTAATGTTACCGGCAGTATTTTAATCTTTAATGGTGGTAGAGTTAAAGCTGCCAAAGAAAGGCTCGGCACCGTACAATCACAAAGTAACCAACTACTGAATAGCCAAATACAAAATGTTATTGCAACCGTAAGTACTGCATATTACGATGTAGTACGGCAGCAGAATTATATAAATACTATTGATAAATCTATTGATGCATCTTACCAGCAATTAACAATTGTAAAGGCAAGACAAAGTGTAGGCTTGGCAAACAATGCAGATCTTTTTCAGGCTCAAATAGATTTGAATGCGCTACAACAAACAAGGCAGGCACAAGAATTAATTGTTGCACAAGCCAAAACAGAATTGCTAAGATTAATTACTTCCAAACCAGATTCAACCATCAAAATAAACGATACCATTATTGTACAGAATAATATTATTTTACAAAATGTATTGGATAATCTTCCAAAAAATGCTGATGTAGTTGCCGCAGAAGATCAAATAAACATCAACAAATTAATTGTAAAAGAAACTTCGGCACTTCGTTATCCATCCATTCGTGCAAATGCAGGTTATAACTTTTTCAGAAACCAATCTGCAGCAGGCCAGCTTTTACTGAACCAAAATTATGGGCCAACAGTAGGTGTATCAGTAGCTATTCCAATATTTAATGGCGGCATTTTTCGTAAGCAAGTACAGGTGGCAAATATTGATGTAAGAAATGCCGTAGTTCAAAAAGATATTTTACTCAGAGACTTTAGCGCTGCGGCTGTTAGGCAATACCAGTCTTACATATCCAATATTGACCAGCTAAAAACAGAAAAAGAAAATTATATACTTTCAGGTAAATTATTGGAGCTCGTCTTGCAACGTTTCCAGCTACGCCAGGCCACCATTGTAGAAGTTAAAAATGCTCAACAGAGTTTTGAGCAATCTGGCTTTCGTTTAGTAAATTTAAGTTTTGCGGCAAAAGCAAGTGAGATAGAATTGAAAAGATTGAGTAACCTGTTAGTGCCGTAAAATTTAATTGAACTATTAGTGTTCCCCCTTCCCTAAAATATGCCTGCATGGCGTGATTGCTATTGGTAAAACACAATATGCAATTTCTCATAAGATTATAAAAAATATATCACAAAAAAAATGACCGCTCTCACAAGCAGTCATTTTTCGAATAACAAATTATTTATTAAGCATCTTCTTTATCATCTGCATCCTCTTCTATTTCATCATCTGTATCATCAACATCTTCTTCAATTTCATCCTTTGTAACTACAGTAGATTCTGAAACTATTTCGTTGGTATTTTCTTCATCAGCCACCATTTCATCCAATGATACATTATCATTTTCCTCCTGCTCATCAATCTGTGTTATAGCTGCTATCTGGTCTTTTTCATCTATTCTAATCAGCTTCACACCTTGTGTAGCACGGCTTTGCTCGCTAATATTTTTAACTGCCATGCGAATAGTAATGCCACTTTCGCAGGTAATCATCAGATCTTGTGTTTCTGCTACATCAAGCAAACCTGCAAGCCCACCGGTTTTCTCTGTAATTTTTATGGTACGTACACCTTTACCTCCACGGTTTGTGATTCTATAATTTGCTTCCCCGGTTTCTGGGTCATCCAAGAAGGTACGTTTACCATAACCTTTTTCACTTACTACTAAAACAGTTCTGGTTTTATCTTCTTTGTTTACGCAAATCATTCCTACCACTTCGTCAGATGTTTCATCTACTTCTATACCTTGTACACCAATACCACCACGTCCTGTGCTTCTTACTTTTGCCTCCGGAAAACGAATTGCTCTACCACTTTTTACTGCCATCATTATTTCGCAATTGCCATCCGTCATGCTTGCCTGTATCAACTCATCTCCTTCTCTAATATTAATGGCATTAATCCCGCCTTGTCTTGGTCTGCTAAAATCTTTAAGGTCTGTTTTTTTAATAATACCATGCTTTGTACATAAAACGATGTAATGATTTTTTACATACTCTTCATCATCAAAATTCTTCACATCAATAATGGCACGTACTTTATCATCTGCAGGTATCTGTATCATATTCTGCAATGCACGACCTTTGTTTGTTTTTTCACCTTCCGGTATCTGATAAACCTTCAACCAAAAACACTTTCCTTTTTCTGTGAAGAACATCAATGTATGGTGCGTACTTGCTACAAACAATTTTTCAATATAATCTTCCTGCCTTGTGCTGCTGCCTTTTGCACCACGGCCTCCACGGCGCTGTTGGCGGTATTCTGTAACGGACGTTCGCTTAATGTAACCCATGTGCGAAATGGTAACCACCACATCTTCTTCCACAATAAAGTCAAGCATATTTACTTCATCATCTGCATATTCAATTTCACTTTTTCTTTCATCACCAAACC
>JANPIF010000227.1:0-4011 GCA_031424845.1 Ferruginibacter sp. | reverse complement strand
ATTGGGAAAGCTGTTGGCTTCTTATGCCAACCACCCAAACGTTGCGGGAGTAACAGTTTTAAGTTTAGGTTGCCAAAATTTGCAGGTAGAAGATTTTAAGAATGATTTAAAACAACTGAATTCAAATTTCGACAAACCTCTATATATTTTTGAACAGCAACAATCTCAAAGCGAAGAACAATTAATTGTAGAAGCTATAAAAAAAACCTTTGAAGGGTTAATAGAAATAAATAAAATAGAAAGAAAACCTGCGCCACTTTCAAAACTGTTCATTGGTGTAAAATGTGGAGGAAGCGATGGATTTAGTGGCTTAAGTGCAAACCCTGCAGTGGGTTATTGTAGTGATTTAGTTGTAGCACTTGGTGGTAAAATTTTGTTAGCTGAATTTCCTGAATTGTGTGGGGCAGAACAAAATTTAATTGACAGAACTATTGATGAACCTTCTGCACAAAAATTTATTCATCTAATGAAAACTTATAGCCAACAAGCAGAACGTGTTGGTAGTGGTTTTCACATGAACCCATCACCAGGTAATATTAAAGATGGATTAATAACCGATGCAATTAAAAGCAATGGCGCTGCATTAAAAGGCGGCACTTCGCCTGTGGTAGATGTACTGGATTACACGGAGCCTGCTACAAAGCCGGGTTTGAGTTTGGTATGTACACCTGGTAATGATGTGGAAGCTACCACCGGTAAAGCGGCAAGTGGTGCTACGTTAATTTTATTTACAACTGGTTTGGGTACGCCTACAGGTAATCCTGTTTGTCCTACCATAAAAGTGAGTACCAATAGCAACCTCACCAAACGCATGAATGATATTATTGACATTGATTGTGGACCAGTAGTAGATGGTGAAAAAACGATTGAACAAATGGGGGAGGAGATATTAAACTACTGCATAAAAGCAGCCAGTGGAGAAATAATTCCAAAAGCAGTTTTATTAAATCAAGATGATTTTATCCCTTGGAAAAGGGGAGTTAGTTTATAATAAATATGGTGGTTGTATGCAAGAATAAATAAATTTTTTTACGAGAACGATTTCGTAAAATTTTTAAAAACCAAAAAGAGTATCTTGTACTTTACAAACGATTAGCAAACAAATATGAAAGCATTTTTAGATGAAAACTTTTTACTGCAAACTAAATCTGCGGAAACTTTATACCATGAGTTTGCTAAATCGATGCCTATAATTGATTACCACAATCATTTATCGCCTCAGCAAATTGCAAACGACATTAGCTTTGAAAATATAACACAGGCTTGGCTGTACGGCGATCATTATAAATGGCGAGCCATGCGTACCAATGGCATTAGTGAAAAATATTGTACGGGTAATGCAAGCGATGGGGAAAAGTTTGAACAATGGGCAGCCACCGTTCCATATACATTACGCAATCCATTATACCACTGGACTCATCTTGAATTACAACGCTATTTTAATATCAATAAAATTTTAAGCCCTACAACCTCAAGAGAAATTTACGAAGAAGCTACTGCACTATTAAGAACTCCAATATATAGTGTAAGAGGATTGCTGGCAAAAATGAATGTAAAAACGTTGTGTACTACAGATGACCCTATTGATAGTTTGGAATATCATCAAAAAATAGCAACAGATAATTGTGATATAAAAGTCTTGCCTGCTTATCGTCCAGATAAAGCAATGAATGTAGATGATGCACTCACATTTAATGAGTATGTAAACAAAGTAGAAGCAGCTTCAAATATTTCTGTGGGCTCTTATAAAGATTATCTAAAGGCATTAAAATCTCGTCACGATTTTTTTGCAACTATGGGTGCCAATGTTTCTGACCATGGCCTTGAGCAAGTGTACGCAGAAGATTATACCGAGATAGAAATTGATCAAATTTTTAATAAAATAAGAAGTGGTAAAGAGTTAGCATATGCAGAAAATTTAAAATTTAAATCTGCCATGTTAATTGAATTTGCAAAATGGGATTGTGAAAAAGGTTGGGTGCAGCAATTTCATTTAGGTGCGTTAAGAAATAACAATGCAAGAATGCTGGCACAATTGGGCGCCGATACTGGTTGGGATAGTATTGGTGATTTTTCGCAAGCAAAAGCACTCTCAAAATTTTTAAATAAGCTAGACTCAAGCAACGAATTAGCTAAAACAATCTTATACAATCTTAACCCTGCTGATAACGAGTTAATGGCAACTATGATTGGAAATTACAATGATGGAAGTAGTGCAGGTAAAGTGCAGTATGGAAGTAGTTGGTGGTTTTTAGACCAGAAAGATGGAATGACAAAACAAATGAATGCTTTAAGCAACATGGGTTTGCTAAGCAAGTTTGTAGGCATGTTAACGGATAGCAGAAGCTTTTTATCATTTCCTAGGCACGAATATTTTCGCCGTTTGCTTTGTAACATGTTTGGCGAAGAAATAGAAAATGGCGAATTGCCAAATGATATAGCATGGACGGGGAAAGTGATACAGGATATTTGTTACAACAATGCGAAAGCATATTTTAATTTTTAAGAAATTTTAGAAAAGCCATATCTTCTTCTTTAAATTATTACCTGCGTATCGGATAAAATATTATCATGAATAAAACAAGTTTCGATAATTCACCATCAACAAATTCTTTCTCTTTAGAAGATAATAGTGGAGCTGTGTTTTGCTTTGGTGAATTATTACTTCGCTTATCTCCTACACCCAATTGGATTAACGAAAATTCATTGCCGGTTTTTATTGGCGGGGCTGAATTAAATGTGGCTACTGCATTAGCTAAATGGAACGTAAGTACAAAATATTGCACCGCCTTACCACAAAATTATTTAAGTGACCAAATTGTAGATTATATACATCAAAAACAAATAGATACCAGCCCAATAAAGTTTCATGGAGACCGAATAGGTGCTTATTATTTGCCACAAGGCAGTGATTTAAAAAATGCCGGAGTTATTTACGACAGGTCTTATTCTTCATTTTCTATTTTACAAAAAGGGATGATAGATTGGAGTTCGGTTTTAAAAAATTGTACTCGGTTTCATTTTAGTGCTATTAGTCCTGCATTAAATGAGAACGTGGCAGCTGTGTGTGAGGAAGCTTTGCAAGCTGCTACCCATTTAGGTTTAACAATATCCATCGATTTAAATTACAGAAGTAAACTGTGGCAGTATGGCGTAGAACCATCTGTAATAATGAAAAAACTATTACCTTATTGCCACGTGGTAATGGGTAATATTTGGGCCGCAGAAAGTTTATTAAACATACATTCTTCTTTAGAAAATAGTGAGCATAAAACGCATGAGCAATTAATTGAAGCAGCAGGTTTAAGTATGCAGCAGGTTCATCAACAATACAGCAATGTACAAACGATGGCATATACTTTTCGGTTACAAAATCAATATTTTGCTGTACTGCAACATGGTGGACAAATGGAAGTTTCAAAAACCCTTGAACTGAATAATATAAAAGATAAAGTAGGCAGCGGTGATTGTTTTATGGGCGGTTTAATTTATGGCTTGCATCACAATCACACTCCCAAACAAATTATAAATTTTGCTGCTGCTGCGGCTGTAGGAAAACTTGCAGTTATTGGTGATGCCACCAACCAAACTGTAGAAACTATAAACGAATTAATAAAGTAATAAAAATGAATCCAGAGGTAGTAAAACAAAAAATTGTCGCTCAAGGTTTACTTACATTATATTATACAGATGATGTAGCATTAAGTATTACTATTTTAAAAACGTTGTATGATGCAGGAATAAATGTAGTAGAATATGTAAATAGAGGTGCCAATGCTTTAGAAAATTTTAAAGCATTAAGAAATATAATTGATACGGAAAAATTGGATATTGTTTTGGGAGCTGGTACTATAAAAAATAAAGAAGCTGCCATAGATTTTATTGCTGCCGGTGCTGATTTTATAATTTGTCCAACTTTAAATATTGAGGTAGCAAAGGTTACACAGGAGCAGGATATTTTCACAATAGATGCACCATTGTTTTCTGCCAAACCTATTTCCGTAGGTGTTA
>JANPIF010000226.1:0-9339 GCA_031424845.1 Ferruginibacter sp. | reverse complement strand
CGTAAAGTAGCAAAAGTTCGTCTTACAAATAAGATAGAGGTTATTGCATACATACCGGGTGAAGGTCATAATTTACAAGAACACAGTATCGTTTTAATACGTGGTGGAAGAGTAAAAGATTTGCCGGGTGTACGTTATCATATCGTTCGTGGTTCTTTGGATACTGCGGGTGTGAAAGATCGTAAGCAAAGCCGTAGTAAATATGGTACTAAAAGAGCTAAAAAATAGGATCTAGATATTCGATTCTAGAATAAATAAATACACTTAAAACAGGGTTGAGTAAAGTTTTAAATCTTGAAGAAATTCAGCCCATCAACTAAAAATTAAATAACAATGCGTAAAGCACAAGCAAAGAAATTACCCCTGGCGCCAGACCCAAAATTTAATGATAAATTGGTTACTCGTTTTGTAAATAATTTAATGTGGGAAGGTAAAAAAAGTGGAGCATACAATATTTTTTACAATGCTTTGGATAAAGTAGCAAAAACTACAGGTGAAGATGGATATGAAGTTTGGAAAAGAGCTTTAACAAACATTACACCGGGTGTAGAAGTTAGAAGTCGTCGTATTGGTGGTGCTACTTTTCAAATACCTGCTGAGGTTCGCCCTGATAGAAAAATATCTCTTAGTATAAAATGGATGGTACGTTATAGTCGTGAAAGAAACGGTCGTAGCATGGCAGATAAATTAGCTAACGAAATAGTAGCAGCAAGCAAAGGTGAAGGTGCATCTTACAAGAAAAAAGAAGATACCCATCGTATGGCAGAAGCTAACAAAGCTTTCGCTCACTTTAGAGTTTAATCTTATATTTTATATTACAAGCCGCTTTCACAACCGAAAGCGGCTTTTTTATTATTCACGAATTCAAGCATTTACGTTATTAGTTTAAAAAAATGATTTACTTTTAAGACAGGCATTTTGAATCACTAAAAGTTTTTCATGAGAAGAATTATACTTTTATTTATTTTATTCTTTGAATTAAACAACGTTTTTGCACAATGTAGTGTTACAGGTACTGGTTTATCAGCAACAGTTGCTCCTTCACCATCTACTTGCCCATTAAATGGTTCTATTGCAATTGCGGTTACTTCTTCAACAGCAGGAGGCCCTTATACGTTCACACTTTCGGGTAGTTGTTTAGCGGTTCCAATTACTCAAAGCCAATCATCCCCTAATTATACTTTTAATTCATTGCAAGGTAGTTGCACTTACACTGTTTGCATAAGTGATGCAGGTGGAAATATAATTTCGAGAACAGCAACCGTCAATAATAATTATCCACTAATAACAGGATTAGTAATTAATGACTCCATGTATACCAATGCGGCATGTTCAAGACTAAGCGCAATTGTAAGCGGAGGAAGAGCTCCCTATAGTTATGAATTATTTAATGGAACTACCGCTACAGGAACACCGATTCAAGGCCCACAAAATTCTAATCAATTTTTAAATATTAATCCGTCTGTTTTTTATACAATTCGTGTAACGGATGCATGTGGTCAGTCAATAGTAGCTACAAAAAATACTGGAGCTTTTAAGCAACGTTCAATTGCTATTTCAGAATATATTTTAGAATCTTGTACATCAATAAGAGAGGTTATTTTTTTAAATGGTATGTATGGTGGGGAAGATTTTCAAAATAATGATTTTAGTACTGCAGCAAATGCGGGTTTAAAATTTCCAATTGTAATAACTGCTAGAAATAGTTCGGGCGGATTGATGACCGGATATCCCTACACCCTTGTAGGAAGTAGCTCCGCTGGTTGGGGACCGAGTACAAATCCCAATATTGGTTTGAATGCTATTTGGTCTCCTAAAATTCCAAATAATCCTTCATTGTTTCCAATAACTTTTTCATATACAGATGCATGTGGTTCGGCTGCAAGTGTTGTACAAACTTATCCTGCACAATTAGCAAAAGCAGCGTTTGTTACAAGTATAGGTGCATCGTTAGATACAAATGTTTGCCCCATAAAAAGTTGTTTAATTGTAGGAGTAGGGGGAAATTTTATAGCAGGCAATAATTATACAATAGGCTTATATACAAATGCTGCTGCTACTGGCACAGCTTTGCAAACCATATCATACCCTAATCAGATTAGTTTTTGCGGATTAAATTTTAATACCACTTATTATTTTAAAGTGTTCGATCCCTGTCTCAACAAAGACACAATTACTTCTGGTATTACAGGACAACCCTTACCTCCATTTACTGTAACCATAAACAATTGCAATACTTTTTGTAATGGTTTAGCCACTTCCGGTTTCACCTTTACCGGTTTGTATCCCAACAGTGTTGTGGCTACTGCAGGTCCAGCAAGTTCAGGTCCCTATCCTAGACCCGTTAATTTTACAGCGGGCTCTGCAAGTAATGTGGCGGGTGAAGGATCAATTTCTGGATTAACAACTGGTACTTATAATGTAGCATTTACTACAAAATGTGGCGATACAGCCAATGCTTCATTAACCGTAACACAAGGTACTTTAACTGCCGAGCCTTTAGTAACTATTACACCAACCGGTTGCGGCAGTTCATCAGTTAATGTAAAGCCACGTGTAAGTGCTACAGGCCAAATGTTGGCATATCATACAGCACCCGGTTGCCACACAGTAGCAGGAGTAGCGTATTATGCTAATATTATTTTTGGTCAAATTTCAGGAGGTGCTTCTTTGCCTGGTTCTAATAATATATTGGTAAATAATCTGAATGACGGGTACACTGTAAATGTAACAACTCCTGGAACCTACGTAGCAATTATTGCCTATTCACAGGGATTGCCGGGTATTAATAATTCGGTTTCTTCTTGTTATCAAACAGTAAGAGATACTTTTACTGTAGCTTTTAATACTATCCCAACAATAGTAAGAATTTATACACTTCCGTGTACTAATGGCGCATATTCAATTGTTCCCATAGCCCCCAATGCTGTTACCGGAACCACTTATACCCTATTTGCTGCTAACGGTACAACTGTTTTAGCTGTTCCACAAGTGAGCAATACATTTTCTAATATCACCGCTAATGCGGGTACTAACCTTATCATTAAAGCAATTGATCCTTGTGGACAGAGCAGTATAGTTCCTTTCACTACAAGCAGTTCTACTACTATTACAGGAGGTATTGTATGTAAACCCATTGGAACAACATCATCATCCGATTCTTTATATGCAGATTTCATTAATGGTGCAACATATAATTGGACTGCACCAAATGGCGCCGTTTTTACAGGCAACAATCCCCCATTGATTATTCCTTCACAGACAGGAGTATGGACGTTGACTACAACCCTTCAATCTGGTCCTTGTACATCAGTACTCGTAAATACATTTACTACAGTTGCATGTGGCTTAGGGCCTCCACCTCCGCCCATTGACAATCCTATATCATTAAACGCCGTTACAAATTTTTGTAAAGTAATTTTAAATTGGACTACCATTACTGAAGTAAATAGTGTACGATTTGATATAGAAGAAAGTGTTGATAATATTAATTGGCGTGTTGTAGGTACACGAGCAGCAGGAGGGACAACCACTACAACTCAACAATATTCTGTTGAAATTTTTCCTAATGCTAGCAACTTGTTTTATCGTGTTAAACAAGTTAATTTAAACGCTACATTTAAATATTCCAATACGGTACAAGTAAATGTTTTATGCCCTTTAAATGAGGATGTAGATATCTTAACTACTGATAATAATCCAGGGTCTGGAAATATTTCTTTACAATTATTTAGTAGTAGTGGTAGAGGGAACGCAGTATTAATATTTGTAGATGCAATAGGAAGACAATATTTAAAAAAGGCTCTTGTAGTAAATGCGGGATTAAATTATTATATTTTTAAAAAGCCACAATATCTTGCCAAGGGTGCCTATTTTGTAAAAATATTTACTGACGATGGAAGGTGGCAAAGCAATACCGTAAAACTTCTTCTAATTAAATAGCTTCAATAAGAATGTATTTAAAAAAGGTTTTAGAGCTTTCATCTTCAAAATAGTCTTCATCTTTTCGCATGATATTTGTTTTGTTACATATAAGATGCAAAGTGACTTTTAAAACTCGAGAGTTGCTTATTGAAGTATATGGAAACAATTACAATTATAGGGATTGTGGCAAGCGTACTCACAGGTATGGCGCAAATTCCTCAACTTATAAAACTTGCTAAAGAAAAAAATGCTGATGATCTTTCTATCGGAATGTATTTACTCTTGATTGCAGGTTTAGGCACCTGGCTTTGGTATTCTTTAATGAAAGAAGATTGGGTTTTATTTGCTTCCAATGCTTTTTCAATAGCAATCAATATTTTATTGATTATTCTTATTATAAAATATAAAAATAAATAAGGTTCAAATTTTTATAAAAAATTTATCCATGATTTTTTTACAGACAGACGGATTCAGCTGGAAGGAATTATTACTTGGCAGTGAAAACTGGAAATTTTTGTTAGAAACAGTTTTGCGAACATCTATCATGTTTATAATAATTGTTATAGCACTGCGGTTACTTGGTAAACGTGGTGTGAAGCAATTATCAGTATTTGAACTTGTAGTAATAATTGGGCTCGGCTCTGCTGCAGGTGATCCAATGTTTTATAAAGATGTTGGAATATTACCTGCCCTTGTTGTTTTTATTATGATCATTTCTTTATACTCTTTAATTACTTATTTGATAGGTAAAAATAAATCTTTTGAAAATTTGGTGGAAGGCAAACCGGTTTGTTTAATTAAAAACGGCAGATTTTTAGTAGACAATTTTAGAAAAGAAGCCTTGGGAGAGGATGAATTTTTTTCAGAGTTAAGAATACTCGGCGTATCACAATTAGGACAGGTAGAACAAGCAATTGAAGAAACAAACGGCGGCATAAGTATTTTTTATTTTGAAGATGAAGAAGTAAAACATGGGTTGCCAATTATGCCGGATTCGCTGAAAGATAAAATTAAAAAAATTAATGAAGAGGCGTATTACTCCTGTATTTTTTGTGGTTATACAAAAAAAATAACTCCTACTGCTACATACGTTTGTCCTGTTTGTGAAAATGATGAGTGGGTTGCATCTTCTTTTCGAAAAAGGATTAAATAGATAAAGAAAAATAAAAATTATTGCACAATACAAGTTGAAAAAAGATTTAACGACGAAGGGCTGCGTGATGGGCAGTAGTAGCTGCCGCCCTAATAAAATTTGCAGCTGCACAAACTTTGCGGCGGTACTACTACAGACAGCACGAACAAATGTTTTTCAATGTTCCTCGGTTCACAGCCCCCATTGTTTTTAAATTTTAATTCCACAAAAAAAGCCATACAAATTTGTAGGGCTCTTATTATTTTATTATTTTGAACATTAGGCCATTTCTGTAAAATATTTATGAAAATAAGGAATGGTTTCTATACCCTTATAATAATTTTCTATATTAAATTTTTCATTGGGACTGTGCAAATTATCGCTATCCAATCCAAAGCCCATAAATACAATTTTAATTCCCAATTCTTTTTCAAACAATGCACAAATTGGTATGCTGCCACCACCACGTACAGGAATTGGTTGTTTGCCAAAAGTGGTTTCAATTGCTTTTGCTGCAGCCATATATCCTTTACTATCTATTGGGGTCATATACGGCTCGCCGCCATGGTGCAAAGTTGCTTTTACAGTAACATTTGATGGAGCAATTTTTTGTAAATGGTTGATGAGTATTTCTGTTATTTTATCGGAGGTTTGGTTGGGTACCAGCCTTGCAGAAATTTTTGCAAATGCCTTGCTTGGCAAAACTGTTTTTGCACCTTCGCCTGTATAGCCACCCCAAATTCCATTTACTTCTAGGGTTGGGCGAATACCGGTTCTTCCATTGGTTGTGTAACCTTTTTCTCCCCACAATTCCTTAACACCTAATTCTTCTTTATACTCCGCTTCGTTAAAAGGGGCTTTTGCCATTAATGCTCTTTCTTCATCAGTAGAATTTACAACATCATCGTAAAAGCCGGGTATAGTAATGTGGTTATTTTCATCGTGCATGGATGCTATCATTTGAGCGAGAATAGTTATAGGGTTGGCAACTGCACCACCATATACTCCACTGTGTAAGTCTCTGTTTGGTCCTGTAACTTCTACTTCAATATAACTCAACCCACGTACGCCTACATCCATACTTGGTGTATCTAAACTAAGCATAGCAGTATCACTTATAAGTACACAATCTGCCTTAAGTAATTCTGTATTTGCTGCTACAAATTTGCCTAGGTTTGGCGAGCCAATTTCTTCTTCACCCTCAATACAAAACTTAATATTATTTTCAAGAGTATTGGTTTTAACCAATGTTTCCAATGCTTTAACATGCATGTAAAACTGCCCTTTATCATCACAACTTCCTCTCGCAAAAATTTTACCATCAATTATAGTTGGTTCAAATGCAGGGCTGTTCCAAAGTTCCAGCGGCTCAGCAGGTTGCACATCATAATGGCCATAAACTAAAACGGTGGGCTTTGCAGGGTCAATAATTTTTTCACCATATACAATTGGATGCCCTTCGGTTTGATGAATGACAACTTTATCTGCCCCAGCTTCTTCCAATCTTGCTTTAACAGCTTCGGCACATTTTATCATATCATCTTTGTGTTCGCCTTTAGCACTTACACTTGGTATGCGCAATAAATCTAATAATTCATTTAAGAAACGTTCTTTGTTTTGTTCCTGATATTCTTTCCAAGCATTCATGTATAAGAGATTTTTGTTTATGATTATTATTACACGAATGTAGAATATTTTAAAGGAATAAATATTGCCTTTTTAACAAGATTTTATGAAAAAAAACACAACATAAATATGTGTTACAAAGGTTTGCATGGTTACATTTGTCGCACGATTGCAATGTCAATTCATCAGCCTTTGTTTAGCTTATTTTCTTACAGAAATTTGGCTTTGCAAAGGCTGAGTCTATTATAGAATATTGCTGGTAAAAATCAATTCTCATTGTTGTGATCAGAAACAATATTATTTTTTATAGCCTTTGCTACAGCTTCTGTACCGCTGTTTACATGAAGTTTTGCGTAAATATTGTGCAGGTGTTTTTTTACTGTATCGTGAGCTATTACACACTTACTGGCTATCATTTTGTACGAATTACCTTCTACTAATAATTCTAAAATTTCTTTTTCTCTTTCGCTTAAATTAAATTCTTCGTTGTGCATTATAGGTTGATTTCTAAAATGCTGAAATACTTTTTTTGCTACAAAAGGACTCATGGGAGAGCCGCCTAGCATACTATCTTGTAGTGCATTAATCAGTAAAGCAGGAGAAGTATTTTTTAGCAAATATCCATCAGCACCGGCGCACAGGGAATCAAATATTTTATTGTCATCATCAAACATAGTATGCATGATGATTTTTACCTTCGGAAAATAATGTTTAATCTGCCTTACACCTTCTATGCCGCCAATGCCAGGCATATCTATATCCATTACAATCAAATCTACAGGTGTTTTTTCAATATTATATAATGCCTCGTTGCAGTTGGCGAAAGAGCCTACTACATTAAAATTAACTTCATCATTTAATAAAATTTCCAAAGATTTTCTAAGACGTGCATTGTCTTCAAAAATCATTAAACTATACGGCATTTTTTAAAATTACAAATGATTTAGACAGTTTTCAATAACCCATTAGGGGTATTAAGCAATATTCATGGTTAGCAAAATCTTTGTTCCCTTTCCTTCTTTGCTTTCTATTGTTAATTTGGCTTTTAAGTTTTCTGCTCTGTGTGTCATATTTTCTATCCCATTCCCCGGTACAATGTTATTTAAATCAAAACCTTTTCCATCATCTTCAATATGTAATAAAAGTTTGTTGTGCTGTATAGTAATGAAAATGTTAGCATTGAACGCCCCCGAATACTTGATAAGATTATTTACTGCTTCTTTAAAAATAAAATAAAGATCTTTTCTTTTATTCATATCCAGCTTTATGTCATTGGGATTTTCGGGGAAATTTATTTCATATAAAATGTTTTTTCCATCCAGCATATCTCCTGCGTACCTTTTCATTCTTATAAAAAGGTTATTTAAATCATCATATTTTGGATTTATATTCCAAACTATATCGTGCAGTCCTTCACTTATGTATTGTATATCTTCTCCCGCTTTATTTAGGTATTCATTTGCTTTGTAGGCATTGCCTGTATTGCGTTTTGCAAGCTCATTCAAAATATTAATATTGCTTAAAGATGCACCAATATCATCATGCAAATCTCTGGCAATATCATCCCTTATAATTTGCAGTTTTTGCTGTGTAAGTTTTTCTTCGTTTGCCAATATTTTATTTCGATATGCAAAACTGCTAAAAAACATTACAGCTTCTAATACTGCACCTAGTTCAGTGTAAAAAACCCAGTTATTAAAAGGAAAAGTAGGGGAAGGATAATTTAAAATACCGAAAGAAAAAATAAAACCCAATACAGAACCTGTATAAAAAAACAGTGTACCAATACAAAGAATGATGGCAATAATATTTCTCATTCTTCTATAAATAATTATAATACCAGTTATGCCTATTGGCATGCAAAGCACCAAGAAAAAAGTTCTTATAACTTCCCCTGCTCTGGAATTTGGTAAAACAAAATAGCTAATGATAGTAAGTGAAAATAAAAGAAAATAAATTTTGCCAATAGTATTTGCCCATTTAAATGATAAAGTATCTTTTGCTTTCAAAGACAAAAAGCCAATCATAAAAAAAGCATACACACAGTAAGATAACATTAATAATGGAAGCGATAAATAGATGCGTATTTCTTTAAACAGTGTATTGTACAATTCTCTATCGCCTGATGTATATGAAAAAATAACAGAGAAGTAAGCTAGGTTTATGAGTAAATAAATAACGTAATAAAAATAAGTAGCTTCTTTAAAAAAAAGATATTGAATGAAAGTAATAATTGCTAAAATGAAAAAAATACTAGAAACGCCAATTTGTAAAAAAAGTGATTTTGTTTCTGTAGTAGCTTTAAAAAATGTTTGGTAAGAAAGAAAAATATTAATACAAAAAAAAAGCAATAAAGTAAAGGTTGATAGCCATACTTTATTGCTTTTTTTTAGATTCATTTAAAAAAATTTCATTTTTTATCATACCTCATTTGTACATAATTCCAATTTACAACATTCCACCAATTTTCTATATACTCAGGTCTTTTATTCTGATATTTTAAATAATATGCATGCTCCCAAACATCTAACCCTAATAATGGATAACCTTTAATATTGCTTACATTCATCAATGGATTATCTTGGTTGGGGGTACTGCCAATTTTTAAGTTATTAGATGAATCTATGTAAAGCCAAGCCCAACCACTTCCGAATCTT
>JANPIF010000225.1:0-8427 GCA_031424845.1 Ferruginibacter sp. | reverse complement strand
GATTGGGGAAGAGATTGTTATTGTGACCCGGGAGTTGATAATACCTGCCGTAAAAGATTTGATTGGTGCTTGGGAGAATTACCCTGCGGTTATGATCATAAATATATTTATTCTCATATTGGGTTTAACTTAAAAGCAACTGATATGCAGGCTGCCATTGGTGTAAGCCAGCTAAAAAAGGCTGATTTATTTATAGAGCGTAGAAGAGAGAATCACAAAGCATTGACTGAAAGAATGCAACAATTTTCTGAACATTTTATTTTGCCAGAAGCTACCCCACTAAGTAATCCAAGTTGGTTTGGATATATTATTACAATTAGAGAAACAAGTAATTTAAATAGAAACGAACTAGTTAGATACTTAGAAGAGAATAAAATTGGCACTAGATTGTTTTTTGGTGGTAATCTTCTAAAACAACCTGCTTATGCTAATCTTAATCATAGAGTTGTAGGCACATTGGAAAATACTGATATAGCTATGAATTCTTCTTTTTGGTTAGGAGTATGGCCTGGTTTAGAAAATGAACATTTTGATTATATTGTTGATTGTATAAAAAATTTTATAAAAAAATAAATCATAAATAATACCTCTACGTAACAGTACTTTTATAAGTATTGTTTTTTTTTGCTATTATATATTAATTATAAAATCTTGAAAACATTAACAATAGCCATTCCTACATATAATGGTGCTCCTACTATAAAAAGATTACTTGATAGTATTTTTATCCAAAATTTTTCAAAAGACGATGTGGATGTTATTGTATGTGATAATTGCTCTACAGACAATACTTTAGAAATCTTAAAGCCATTTCACAATAAAATAAAAATTTTTAAGAATGAAACTAATTTAGGTGGAGATAGAAATTTCAGGTTATGTGTGGAGCATTCAGAGTCTGAATATGTTTGGATAATTGGGGATGATGATTTTTTAAGATCCGACGCAATAAGTGAAGCTTTAGAAAAAATCACTAAAGAAAAATACGCCTGCATTTTTGTGAATTTTTCATTGTATGATATAAAATTGCAAAGAGAATCGCTACAACGTTACTTACCGATTAAATATGATATTGAAACTAATGGTATAAGTAATTTTTTACAACATACTACAATTGCAGCAAACTTTTTATCGGCAATGATACATCGAAGAGACCTCTTTTTAAGTGTCGATGTAAAGGAATATTTAGGTAGTTGTTGGCTACAATTTGCAGTAATCTTAGATTATGTAAATAATGATAAAGTATTAATAATTGCCGAGCCTTTGGTTGTGAATATGGGAGATTCGTCAGATAGAGAATTTAATGTAGGAGGTGTTGCAGTAAAAATAATGAGCAATTTATATACTATAGTAAAAAATGCAAAAAGTATTTTTATTGAACCCAAAATTAGACAACAAAATTTAGACATCATTCACGAAAGATTAAAATACAGAATATTAGCGGCCAAAAGATTAGGTTTAAAGGTGGATAATACCCTATTTCTGGAACTTAAAAATAATTTTGGTTCATACCCATCTTTTTGGTTTATAGATGTGGTACTTTTATACTTGCCTAATTTTATAATTAGGATTATCTATGGTATTTACAGAAATAAATATGTAAATAAACTAATGAGTAAAATAATGGCTAAAAGATAGTTTAGTAAATTAAATTCAACATTTATGCAAACCATATTAATTACAGGTGGAGCGGGTTTTATAGGTAGCCATCTTACAAGGCTCTTTGTAACAAAATATCCTGATTATAATATTGTAAACCTTGATTACTTAACTTATGCAGGCAATCTAGAAAACCTAACAGATATTGAAAAGGCTTCAAATTATACTTTTATTAAAGGCAACATTACAGATATAGAGTTGCTGCGGAATTTATTTAATAAGTATCAATTTACAGCTGTTTTACATTGTGCGGCAGAGAGTCATGTTGACAGATCTATAAGCGATCCACTAGCATTTCTAACCACAAACGTAATGGGAACAGCTACTTTATTGCAAGTGGCAAAAGAGAGTTGGAAAGATAATATGGAAAATAAAATCTTTTACCATATTTCAACAGATGAAGTTTTTGGATCATTGGGAGAAGAAGGTTTTTTCTATGAAAATACTTCTTACGATCCTCGCAGCCCATATTCTGCATCAAAGGCTTCATCAGATCATTTTGTGAGAGCGTTTTATCATACCTACCAACTTCCAATAAAAATAAGTAACTGCAGTAATAATTACGGACCTTATCATTTTCCTGAAAAATTAATACCACTTTGTATTCACAATATTATAAATAACAAGCCCCTACCTATTTATGGGAAAGGTGAAAATGTGAGAGACTGGCTGTATGTAGAAGACCATGTAAGAGCAATAGATACTATTTTTCACAATGGCAAAATAGGGGAAACTTATAATATTGGGGGGCACAATGAATGGACAAACATTGACCTTGTAAAAGAAATTTGTAGGCAGATGGACAAAAAATTAGAAAGGGAAGAAGGAACATCTGCAAAACTGATAACTTACGTAAAAGACAGAGCCGGCCATGATTTAAGATATGCCATTGATGCAACAAAGTTAAAGAATGAGTTAGGATGGACGCCATCATTACAATTTGAAGAAGGTATAGCAAAAACTATAGATTGGTACCTTAATAATACCAAATGGCTTAATGATATTACAAGCGGCACTTATCAAAACTATTACCAAGCACAATATCAAAACAGATAAAAATGAAAGGAATAATACTTGCAGGAGGATCTGGTACAAGGCTTTATCCAATTACTATGGGTATCAGTAAACAACTTATGCCTATTTACGATAAGCCAATGATATATTATCCTCTTAGTACATTAATGCTTGCCGGTATAAAAGAAATATTAATCATAACTACTCCGGAAGATCAAGATCAGTTTAAAAGATTGCTTGGTAACGGAAATCAATGGGGCTGCCAATTTACGTACGAAGTACAAAATATACCCAATGGATTAGCACAGGCTTTTGTGATTGGAGAAAAATTTATTGGTAATGATGATGTAGCATTGGTATTAGGAGATAATATTTTTTATGGCAGCAGGTTTGGCCAACTGTTAAAGGAGGCTGCAAATGTAAAAGGAGCTGTAATATTTGCTTATGCGGTAAGTGACCCTGAAAGATATGGCGTAGTGGACTTTGATGAAAACTTTAATGCCTTAAGTTTAGAAGAAAAGCCAATCACACCTAAAAGTAATTATGCTGTACCCGGCCTTTATTTTTATGATAACAGTGTAGTTGAAATAGCAAAAAACATTCCTCCGAGTTCGAGAGGAGAATACGAAATAACAGATGTAAATAAAATTTATTTAAAAGAAAAAAAATTAAAAGTTGCCGTTTTGGATAGAGGATTTGCATGGTTAGATACCGGGACATTTGATTCTTTAAGCGATGCATCGGAATATGTAAGAGTAATTGAAAAAAGGCAGGGTCTTAAAATTGGCTGCCCTGAAGAAATAGCTTGGCGTATGGGTTTTATAAATAAGGAGCAATTTGTACATTTAGGTACAGCATTAATAAAAAGTGGATACGGTCAATATCTTCAAAGCCTCGCTATTGCAAAACTATAATTTTTTTGAAACAGTACTTATTTAATACCATAGATATTGTAATTGTGCCTTTGGTGCTCATAATAATAATTGTATGGCTTAAATTTCAAAAAAAAAAACAACCATTACATCTTCAATCCTATTTTTTTAAAGCTTTTTATTTACGGGTATTCGGCACATTTGTTATTACATTACTAACTGAATTTTATTATAAGTACGGCGATACTTATCATTTTTATTATAATACAGTTGCATTAAGATCACTGTTTGTAAAAGATCCGGTTGCATGGTTTAAACTTCTTTTTAGTGACCCATCAAGCGGAAATGAGAGTGTAACAAAATACCTCAGTATTATTGATGAGTACGGTATATACACCACCTCTATTTTTAAAACACCGGAAAATGCTGCGCTCAGTAAAATTGCCTCCATTTTTAATCTGATTTGTTTCGACTCTTATCTTGGAGTAGCACTTTTTTTTGGCTTGCTGTCTTTTTTAGGTTGCTGGTATATATTTAAAACTTTTGTACACATATACCCCGGTTACGAAAAACAATTTGCTATTTTTTGTTTATATATACCATCACCTTGGTTTTGGGGTTGTGGAATTTTAAAAGATCCTGTTTGTGTATATGCTTTAGGAATATTGGTCTATAATTTTTTTGTGAAAGACAACACCCTTATTAAAAGAATAATCTTGATAAGCCTAGGGGTAATGATATTAATACAAATCAAAATATACATATTTTATGCTTTCATAATTGCACTAATTTTTGGATGGTTTTTATTTAAATTTAAACGTTTTAGTTTCGGGATAAAAGTACTTAGTATTGTTCTTTTTTTAGGAGCATTGGCTGCATCCTATTCGAGTATAGCAAATGTAATTACTGAATCAATGAACGATATTATCAACGATTCTCAAAAATATTTAGAGCTTTATTCGCAAAATAAAGAGATAGGAGATGCTACCATAATACCTACACTTGATCCTTCGCCCATTGGCTTTTTCAAGTTTTGTATGGAGGGTTTAATGACAGTTTATATGAAACCGTTTCCATGGCAATTGAATAAAGTTTTATATCTGTTTGTTATACTCGAGAATATGCTTATCTATTATATTATTTTTATGAGAATAAAAATTAAACCGGTTAATATAAAAAACAACAGTGTTTTCTTTACTTTTTTTTGTGTTGTATTTACAATTGTATTTGGAATAGTTGTAGGGGTAAATGCATTCAATCTGGGTACAATTTCAAGATATAGAGTGCCAGGTTTGCCCTTCTTATTTGCAGGTATTTTTTGTTTAAGATTAATTAGATTAAAAAATAAAAAAGTTAATAATATAACCTACAACTTATAAATAGTTCTGAGTTATATTAACTTTATTATTTGCGACGTCGGGAGGTGAAGAACCATCCTTTTATCTGTGTAAATGTTTAATTGGTAACATTAAATTTTAAAAAAGGATAGTAATTTTTGTAAAATAAAAAGAAAATAAATTTTACAAGATCTTGAAAGCGAAAAAATAATATCCGAATTCAGTAATTTACTTTTAGATAACATTATTTTACTCCAATTTCACATTTAGATAATGAGGAAAGTAATAATAAAGGTTTAGGTTCTCCATAAACATCAATTACATGATGGTAGCTGGATTTGGGTTTCAGCAAATTGCCGGAAACGGCAGCGTCTATAATTTCTTTTTTTGTTATAATTCCTTCCGTTAAATGAGTTACAATATCGGCATGGCTATAATTTATAAATGTAACCGGGGCCTCTTTTACCCCTAATTCCTTTAAAGCCCAGCAACGGTGATGCCCATCAATAATTGTATTTGTTTGGTTGCATATAAGAATAGAAGGAATAACAACATAGTTTTCAATACTTCTTAGATAGTTTAGCAAAGAACTGGCTCTATCTTCCACAACTTCTTCATGATTCCTTAACAAATCAATATTTATATATCCAAAACCTTTGTATATGTTATGTTTAAACTCAATTGAATGCACGTCAGAAAATTTAATTGTTATAGCATTTGCCTCTATGGCAAAGCATTTGTTTGTTATATTTGCAAAATTATCTAAAAAAACCTTATTACAGGTTGTCAATATAAAAGCATTAAATGAGCAGTACAGTTTTAATAGACACAAAACAGCAAATAGCCGATAAAATAAAAGAATTAAAAGCTGTATCCGGAACGCATTCTCCCAGTATAGAAACTGTTTTAAAACAACTTCCGCAAGTTAAAATTGAGGTTGATGCATGTTTTTTATCTAACCCTTATGCTACAGACCTTTTTTTAGACCACCTTAATAAAGATTTAATAGAAACTAAACTGCTTCGTCGTACACTGGAGTTTTATCCTCCACAAAATCATGATGTGGCTGATTCTATTTCTACTGTTACCGGTATTCCTGCAAAAAATATTTTTGCCGGCAATGGTGCTATTGAAGCAATACAGGCAGTATTACATAATTTTTTGGCAAAAAAAATAGTGGTTATTATTCCTACTTTTTCTTCATATTATGAATTTGTAGGAGAAAATGTGGAGGTGGTTTTTTACAAATTGAAAAAGAGTGAAGATTATAAGCTTAATGTAGAAGATTATATTGAATTCGTAAAAAAAGAAAAGCCTGATACTATTGTATTGATTAATCCCAATAACCCTAACGGAGGCTATATTTTACAAACTGATGTAAATAGAATTATTACAGAATTAAACTTCGTAAGCAATCTTATTATTGATGAAAGCTTTATACATTTTGCACATGAGAGTGAGGCAATGGAAGAAGTAAGTTGTGGTAGTTTGATAGCAGCAAACCCCAATCTAATTATTGTAAAAAGTATGTCGAAAGATTTTGGTATTGCAGGATTACGTGCAGGGTATGCCATCATGAATGAAAACCGTGTAGCTAAATTATTAAAGAACGGTTATTTATGGAATGTATCTGGCCTTGCAGATTATTTTTTTAAATTATACGCCAACGATTATTTTAGAAAAGAATATGATGTAGTGCGTAAAAAATATATTGTAGAAACCGCTACATTCTTAAATGATCTTCAATCTATTGACGGCATAAAAACATATCCATCAAAAGCAAACTTTGCATTAGTTGAATTTTTAAATGAAACTACATCTTTTGATTTTACCATTTCACTGCTGGCAGATAATGGCATATATGTAAGAGATTGCTCAGATAAAATTGGTTTGGAAGGGCAGTTTGTAAGAGTAGCATCCCGAACGCTGGAAGAAAACAAATTAATTACTGCTGCATTTAGGGGCAAATTCCAGTAGCATGAAAAGGATATTGAAACGCATTTTTGCGGGAGTGATAGATAAAAGATTTACTGCACTTGCAAATAAAAATATGAAACTGTTACCTAAAGGTAGTTTAGTATTCATTTTCGATATAGATAATACCATTGCAAATACTTGTGGGCAAAAACATCTTACAGCCGTAAACGATTTTCCTGAAATGATAAAGTTGGTGAAGGAAAAAAGAAAAGAGGGAATGGTGTACTTTCTTTCTGCAAGAAATATTATTACCTACTCTTCAACGCAGCAATGGCTACAAAAAAGAGGGCTTAACAAGCCGGATTACGAACTTTTGTTTGTAACAGATCCATCTAAAAAAATTCAAATTTTAGCGGATGCAATAAGTATGGGTTTGCAGGTTGAATATTATGATGATTTGTGTTATAACCATGAAAATGGAAATATTAAAAAATATGATGGTGTTATAAAAGCAGTATCAGAACTAAACTTAACTTATAAAGGTATAGATGACTTTGGGCATCTTCAACTATAGTGTATGTATAAATATTTGAATCAATTTTTAGGACTGGGATATCTTTTTTTTGTAAAATTAAATTGGAGTAAAGCTATAAAACTGCACAATAAAAAAGCAGATTTAATTGTATGGATGTGGCCTAATTATCCGCATCAGTCACTTGAATATTTTGGGCGCTCCATTATTGTAGCAGAATTAACTCATTTAATAGCTGTGGTAAACGCAGGTTTACCTTATCGATTAATTATTGGCAGAAAAATTGGCAAAATAAAAGATTCAAAAATCATTTATCAGGTATCGCACGAATTTTTAAATATTTATAAATTCATACATTATCCTCCTTTTTTAATAGGCTTAGCAAAAGCACTAGAGTCTCAAAACAACACAATTTTTTTAAGTTCTAAAGAAGTATCTTTTTGGGAAAATAAAGATTATATGCAGGAAATGTTTTTGAAACTTGATATATCCCACCCAAAAACTTTTGTATTGGATACAGTGAAAGATTTAAAATCTTTTTCTTCATTATCTTATCCATATATAATTAAAGAAGTAAACTCACAAGGTAGTAAAGGCTTACATAAAATTGTAAATCATAATAATTTGATTGAAGTAGCTGATGATTTATTACAAAGAGGAGAAGTAACTGTAATAGCGCAGCAAATTGTAAAAATGACCAAAGATATAAGGGTAACAATTGTGGGAGATGAAGTAGTACTTTATTATTGGCGTATAAACCCTGAAAAAGAATGGAGACCAACCTCAACAAGCCGAGGAAGCAGTGTTGATTTTGGAAATTTTCCTGAAAAGTGGAGAAGTTATTTTATTGATATCACAAAACGTATGGAACTATCTTCTGCTGCATATGATGTATGCTGGGAAAATGATGATGTAGAAACACAACCAATGATTTTGGAAGTCAGTCCTTCATTTCAGCCTAATCCTACTTTGCCGGAACATCTTTCTACACTTCCATATAAAGATTATAAAACGTTGTATTTTACTAAAAAACCATACTATAAAGAAAGGATTAATGTAATGGTAATGGTGGCAGAAAAAAAACTTGCTTATTATATTG
>JANPIF010000224.1:0-2425 GCA_031424845.1 Ferruginibacter sp. | reverse complement strand
TTGGAAATTTATAAAAGACAAATTGATACTTCCTTACTTGGAGGTTCCAATTCAATATTTTGATTTGGGAATGGAGTATAGAGATGAAACCAACGACCAAGTAACCATTGATGCAGCCAATGCAATAAAGGCTTGTGGAGTAGGAATAAAGTGCGCAACCATTACGCCCGATGAGCAGCGTGTAGAAGAATTTAAGTTAAAGCAAATGTGGAAATCGCCTAACGGAACTATCCGCAACATTTTAGATGGAACTGTTTTTAGAGAACCAATTGTAATGCAAAATGTGCCTCGTTTGGTTACTAACTGGACGGCCCCTATTATTGTTGGTCGCCATGCATTTGGGGACCAGTATCGTGCAACAGATACAGTTATTAAAGGCAAGGGAAAATTGACTATGACCTTTACACCAGAAGATGGTGGAGAAGCACAGGTTTTTGAAGTATTTAATTTTAAAGGAGATGGTGTGGCTATGAGCATGTACAACACAGATGAAAGTATTTATGGCTTTGCACGCAGTTGTATGAACATGGCACTAAGCAAAAAATGGCCATTATACCTTTCAACAAAAAATACGATTCTTAAAAAATATGATGGTCGCTTTAAAGATATTTTTGAAGAAGTTTACCAGAATGAATTTAAAGAAAAATATACAGCAGCAGGCATCACTTATGAGCATCGTTTAATTGATGATATGGTAGCTAGCGCTTTAAAGTGGAATGGCAATTTTGTATGGGCTTGTAAAAATTATGACGGTGATGTACAAAGTGATACTGTAGCGCAGGGATTTGGTAGCCTGGGCTTAATGACATCTGTTTTAATAACTCCTGATGGTAAAACCATGGAAGCAGAAGCGGCACATGGTACTGTTACTCGCCATTACAGAGATCATCAAAAAGGAAAACCAACTTCTACTAATCCTATTGCTTCTATTTTTGCTTGGACAAGAGGGCTTGCATTCCGTGGAAAACTAGATAACAACCAGGCACTTATTGATTTTTGTAACGACCTCGAACAAGTTTGTGTAGAAACGGTTGAAAGTGGTAAAATGACGAAGGACTTAGCCGTTTGTATTCATGGGAATAAGGTAGAACATGGTGCTCATTATTTGTATACTGAAGAATTTTTAGATGCTATTGATGAAAATTTAAAAAAGAAAATGGCATAAAATAGTGAAATCAAATTAATTTTTATAAAAAAAGAGAAAGCCTAAACTTTCTCTTTTTTTGTGTGTTGTTTGTATGCGTATTTAGTTTAAAACAAATTTTACAGGCAGGGTAAATTTAGTTTTTACAGGCTTCCCATTAATTTTGCCGGGCACCCATGTTGGCATTTTTCTTACTACTCTTAAAGCTTCTTCATCCAAACCATATCCCTCGTTACTTCCTTCCACCATTGGGTTCATCAATTTTCCATTTTCATCAACTGTAAATCCAATTCTTACTGTTCCTTCTACACCCTGATCTTGTGCATCTGTCGGGTATTCTAAATTATCGTCAAAATATTTTTGTAATCCTTTATAACCACCAGGGAACGATGGAATATAATCTACATTTCTATAAGCACCACTTGCATCAGGTGCAGGATCAGCTTTAACGTTAGCAGGTTTTACTTCTGCAATAGTTACTTTACCTTTTTTACCCTTTTTTGTAGGGTCGGGTTTAGCCATCCCTGGTTTTACGTTTGTAGTAGTTGGATTTGATACGCTTGTATCCATTGCAGTTGGCCCCATGGTTGTTGCTCCACTATCCATTCTGTTCATCTGGTTCGTTGTATCAATAACCATAGGTGCAGAGGTGTCTGTAGCCACTGAAGTTACTTCTGAAGTATTCGTATCATTATTTGTACAGGCAGATATTATTAAGGTACTTACCACCGCAATGCTGCAAAGCATTTTTACGGGAAAATTAATTTGTTCCATTTTTTATGTAGTTTTTAGTTACATAGGAGTATCCAAAATTAATGCCCTTCTTTTTTTCGATAAAGAAAAAAGCCAGTCTTAAATGCCTATAAATTTTTGTCGGGAAACTATTGCACAGATTGTAGAAATTAGCTAGCCATCTTTTTAGCATCTCTTGTACCTGCATACAACTCATATTCAAATAACCTACAGTCTATTTTACTTGTATAAAATTCAATTCGTCTTTTTGGTTTCAGACCTATTTTTTTTGCCAATTCAAGGTTGCCTGTAAATATATAACCTGTGTATCCTTTGCATTTCTTCTTCATAAAATCACCTAGCAATGAGTAGGTTTCTTCCAATTCTTTTTCCTCTCCAAGTCTGTCACCATATTCTGGGTTAAATATGATGATACTTCCAATTTCTTCCGGCAAAGTTGTTTCCTGAAAATCGCACTCCTCAAAAGTTATCATTTCTTCAACACCTGCCATACCTGCATTTATTCTAGAAATATTAATGGCATCTTCA
>JANPIF010000223.1:0-3308 GCA_031424845.1 Ferruginibacter sp. | reverse complement strand
CTGTAATCTCCCATTAACAAGCCAGCTTTATTGCCTGCATAAATTGGTTCAGCATCTTTTTGCAAAATGTAACCAACATTGCCGGCAGTATTTTTTACGTTGCTGTTGCTTGTTCCTGCACCCAAATTGCACCATTCACCGAGTACGCTATCTCCCAAATAACCATCATGCGCTTTGTTGCTGTTGCCAAATAATACACTGTTTTTTATTTCCCCACCTATCACACAATTTGCACCAATACTGGTAGCACCATAAATTTTAGTCCCCATTTTTGCAACACTATTATTGCCCATAAAAAAGGGTCCACGTATCATACAGCCTTCCATTATTTGTGCATTTGCACTTATATAAATAGGTCCAGTACTTGCATTCAGCATACTGTATGAAATTGCTGCTCCATCTTCTATAAAAATATTTTCAGAATTTATTATCTTGTTGTTTTCCGGTAATTCGCTACTTTTTTTATTAGCGGTAAGTATTCCAAAATCTTCTCTCAAAGCATAATCGTTTAGCTGTACAATTTGCCAAGGGTATTTTATAATTTTAATAGAATTTGTTTGTTCAATTAAAATATTATTTGCTGCTTTTTCTATTATCTCTTTAAAATTTTGTTTAGTTGCTATTATATTGGCTGGAATATGAACGCCAGTATCATTTTCATTGGTGCTAATCTTTTCTCCTGTAAGCTTTTCCCATTTTTGCTTTAAAGAAAGCGCACCCACCAATATATCTGCCACATGACGTGTTGCAGTAAAGGGAAATAAATTATCTCTAATGTCATTTTCTACTAAAACTATCATGGTTTAAAAATAAGGGATATTCTATAAATAAATTATTTGGATGAAGGATGTCAAGGTCATTTGAATAGAAAAAATTAAAATAAACATTAAAAAAAGACTAAAAAATTGAAACCATCCTTTTAAATCTGTTTGGTTATTTTTACAACATAAAATTAATTTTTCTATGGATGAATTGTTCACCAATGCTGCAGCTATTTTATCTTTTATATGTTTGTGTGCTGTTGCATATCTTATAAAAGAAGTTTTATCTCTTAAAGAGTATTTAAAAACAGCTAACCCTGAAAATAAAAAGTTACAGTTATTGGCTTATGAAAGGTTAACCGTATTTGCTGAAAGAGCCGGTTTGAAAAATATGATTAGCAGTGCAGAAGCTCATGGCGAAAGTGCAGCAGTAATGCATGGTGTACTTATTCAAAATATTAAAACGGAATATGATTATAATGTGAGCCAGCAAATTTATGTAAGCAAAGAAATATGGAATGCCGTTACAAAATTAAAAGACCAAAATATTTATATCATAAACCAACTTGCTGCCATGTTGCCACCGCAAGCAAACTCGCTGGATCTTAGTAAAAGAGTATTGGAATATAGCTTAACCCAGCAGCAAGAGTTAAACCAAATAGTGCTCGATGCCATACAGCATGAAGCTAAGGAAGTGATGAAGAGTACAGAATAAAAATGTTAGATGTTAGAAATGAGATTTTAGACATGAGATTAGAAATTAGATATAAGACATAAGATTTAAATGCAGCCAAAAAAAATTACCACCGACTCCGGTATAGAAATTAAAGAATTATACAGCGCAGATAATTCACCGAAAGCAGATGATTCTTTGCCTGGTGAGTTTCCATTCACACGTGGAGTACAATCATCTATGTACCGTGGTAAAATGTGGACCATGCGGCAATACGCAGGTTTTTCAACTGCGGAAGAAAGCAATAAGAGATATCACTATTTACTTAGCCAGGGTGTAAGCGGCTTAAGCGTAGCATTCGATTTACCCACACAAATTGGTTATGATAGTGACCATCCTTTATCTGATGGTGAAGTAGGAAAAGTAGGTGTGGCCATTGATAGTATTGAAGATATGGAATTGCTTTTTGCAGGTATAAATTTGGAAGAAGTATCCACCTCTATGACCATAAATGCATCGGGTTTTATTTTGCTGGCATTTTATGTAGCATTGGCAAAAAAACAGGGGGCAAATCTAAACAAAATATCTGGCACTATACAAAATGATATATTAAAAGAATACGCTGCCAGAGGTACCTATATTTATCCACCAAAAGCATCTATGCGCCTCATCACCGATATTTTTGAATGGTGCAGCAGTACCGTTCCAAAATGGAATACTATTTCTATTTCGGGCTACCATATCAGAGAAGCAGGAAGTACGGCAGTACAAGAAATAGCATTTACTTTAAGCAATGGTAAAGCTTATGTGCAGGCTGCACTGCAAAAAGGGTTAGATATAAATGTGTTTGGAAAAAGATTGTCGTTTTTCTTTAATGCACACAACGATCTATTTGAAGAGGTTGCCAAGTTTCGTGCAGCTAGAAGAATGTGGGCAACCATAATGAAAAACCTTGGCGCTACAGATGAAAAAGCAATGATGCTACGGTTTCATACACAAACCGGAGGCAGCACACTTACAGCGCAACAACCCCTAAATAATATTTGTAGAGTAACCATACAATCGCTTGCAGCAGTAATGGGCGGCACACAAAGTTTGCATACCAACGGGTATGATGAGGCATTAAGTTTACCTACAGAAGAAGCTGCTAAAATAGCTTTGCGCACCCAGCAAATAGTAGCGTTTGAAAGTGGAGTACCCAATACTGTTGACCCACTAGCCGGTAGTTATTTTATAGAAGCACTTACCGATGAAGTAGAAAAAGCAGCATTGGAATTGATAGAAAAAATAGATGTGATGGGTGGCAGTGTAGAAGCCATTGAACAAGGGTTTATGCAGGAACAAATAGCCTCCAGCGCATACCAATACCAAAAAGATATTGAAGCAGGCGCCAAAATAAGTGTTGGTGTAAATAAGTTTCAATCACCGGAAATGAACAAAACCCCGGTGTTTAAAATTGATGAGAGTATTCAAAAAATACAAACTGAAAAACTTGCTTTATTAAAACAAAAGAGAGACAATGAAAAAGTAAAAGATTGTTTACAAAAAATTACTATGGCTGCAAGCGGCACGGAAAATTTAATGCCGTTAGTAGTAGAAGCGGTTGAAAATTATTGTACGCTGGGAGAAATTGCGGATACATTGAGGGGTGTTTTTGGGGAGTATAAATAATTATTAAGAATATACCATTTCAAAAAATTTCATCAGGAAATACTAATTCTTTCAACTAACTATTAAGATTTACACAAAAATAAACGATTGCATTATGAGATTATTCCTTTGTTCTTTTTCTATTTTTTTTACTCTGGCTCTAACTGCGCAAACCATTGACCTATCAAAAGAATTTAAAACCATGAAACCCCGTGCCATTGGTC
>JANPIF010000222.1:0-7348 GCA_031424845.1 Ferruginibacter sp. | reverse complement strand
TCTTTAGCTGTGGTGGCTACGAAAATATTTTTTGCCACCGCACAGCAAAAAACTTTTCTAATCAACCTTATTAAGGATGATTTATCTTAGTAAACCAAATGCAGGATTATTATTATTAACGAGACAACTTTTTTCAGGACGAGTCAAACATTGGTATTGCTGCAAGTGGGGCTGGACAGAAGAACAATCGGCTGTAAATCGCTGCTGTACTTTATCCCGGCTGACGGAATTCTGTTGGGCTTTTAGTTGTTAACTTGTACTTTTATTTGTCAATTAGGCTTCAGTTCCGGGCTGGACGAACAATGAATTCCCCACCTGCAGCAATACCTGAACCGTTAGGGCAAACCAAAACCAACTCGTATGATAAAAGAAGGCAATCAATTCTTCTCTAAAAAAGTATGGACATTTCTTGCTTTAACGTTCCTTATTACGGCTCTTTTCGACATTTCTTCTGTACTTTTAAAAGTGTCGGGAAATGCGGAAAGACTATTCACAACAGCAGCCATGTGGTGTCCAGCATTAGCTGCTCTATTGACAAAACACATATTTAAGGAAAATATAAATGGACTGTTATGGAAGTGGTCAAAAACAAAATACCTAAGCAACGCCTTTTTTATTCCCATTTTTTACTCCCTGATTGCTTACCTCATCATTTGGACAGTTGGTTTTGGACACTTTTATAATTCCGATTTTGTAAAAGAAGTTGCTATCTCTTTTGGTATTTCTTCACTTTCTTCGAGTTGGGTTATCCTTGTTTTTGTGCTCATGACAGGAACCTTTGGCATTTTCCGAAGCGCTGCTAATGCGCTCGGTGAAGAGATTGGGTGGCGAGGCTTTTTGGTGCCTGAGTTATACCCCAAGCATGGCTTCATAAAAACATCTCTTATTGTTGGCATCATTTGGGCGGTGTGGCATTATACAGTGTTGATATTTGGAGATTATAATAACGGCACCCCTTTTTGGTATGGCTTAACCTGTTTTACTGTTATGATTATTTCCACCAGTTTTATTTTCACATGGTTTACTATTAAAAGCGGTAGCTTATTTCCTGCTATGATACTTCATGCTACGCACAACTTATATGTTCAACAAATATTTACCCCCCTTACAAAAAATAATGAATTGACCCGGTGGTATATAGACGAATTTGGAGTTGTACTCCCTTTAGTGACCACGCTATTTGCTATTTATTTTGTAGTAAAAAGAAAGCAACTAAACTCAACGGTGGCTAAAAGCATTAACGAGCAGGTCAGCCGCTAACACGAACTGTGCAAGTGCGGCTTGAAGTTGTAGCAATCAGCATCAACAACATAGCGGCTTTAGTTCGTGCTTGACCAACATCGCTGAACATTAGTTCTATATATTTATCTTTATCAAAAGCCGGGCAGCGGTTCCGTGCGGACAGGAATTCTAATGCCACACCTGCCACAAAGACCCAACGTTGTGCGTCATATTACACTAAACTTTGACAATGAATCAAAAAGAATTTACCGATTATATTATTCCAAAGATAATTGACCGCTTTCCTCAATTCAAAGACTTTTGTACAGACAAATCAAACGATATTATTGACATTAATTATGAAAGTACGAATAGAAAACTCATATTTTGGTTGACAACACAAGACAGAGAAATTACTTTAGGTTTTACACACGACAATAAAAGTGATTGGCATATTCATTTTACTCAATATACAGAAGACGTTCCTGATGAACAGTTGGAAAGTATAATAGAATTCATCAAAAATCTTTTATACGACGAAAAAATTATTGTCCATTCAAATATCAGTGGCTATTGGGTTGCAGAAGATAAAATAGACGAGATTATAAAAGAAAATGAGGAAAATGAAATTATAGAATTTTTTATATGGAGTGAATTATGAACTTGGAAATGAGAGAAACGCTCGCCTTAGTTCGTGGCACACGAAACAAAACCTGGTTGCACCCCGGCCTTGGTTCGTGGCGCACGAAACAAAACCCTGGGGCACTCCCACCTAAAATTTAGTATTTTGTACCATGCAATAAATACTGCGCAAATCATACAACACCACAAATAAAATTTATTTTTTTACTGCTACCATACACAAATGGTTACCATTGTTAGCGGAAGATAATAACCAGCAGTTGATAACTGACTATTTAAAAAAGTTATGCGACGAGGGCATGATTACAGTATCTGCATTTGTATTAATGCCCAATCACGTACATTTCACCTGCCTGCCGGGAGGCAAGTTTGGCAACAAAATAAATTAAATGGCAGAGAGAAGCCACAAGGAAGTTTCTTAAAATATACTGCTCACGAATTTCTAAAGAAGCTTAAGATGAAGGAAAAGTCAAGAATGTATGAAGTAAATGCAGCAAATAAAAAACATGAACTTTGGCAAAGAGATTCGTTAAGTGTTGAAATTTATAATAAAGAGGTTGCAATGCAAAAGTTACAATACAAATATTTTAATCCTTTAAGTGGAAAGTGGAAACATTCTAAAGATGATCTGGATTATCATTATTCATCAGCAAAATTTTATGAAACGGGAATTGATGAATTTGGTTTTTTAAATAATTGTTTCAATTATTTTATGAGGATTAATGAGGAATGTTTCGTGTGCCACGAACCAAGGCGAAGGATTAGTATTCAAACAAAAAAACCTTATGGTTTATATTTAGCTTCTGCATAAATCTTTTCTCCATCCATTTTCATTAAGCTGTCAAGTTTTACATCAGGATATTTTTCAGCATACTTTTTTACAATTTGCCAACCGGCAAATGAACCAATATTACCGGGTGCTTTTTCTCCAAGCTCCTGCGTTCTTGGTCCTTCTGTTACATAATTTTTTATAAGATTATTATCTGCCGTTTGTAAAAAATTATTCTGTACAAATAAATTCCAGATAGCAGTTTCATTTTCATAACTGTCTTTCATTTGAATATCTGTGTAACCTATTAATTTATACTCTTCAGTTTCCGGTAAAAATTTTTGCAGCAAGTATAAACGTTTTCCCTTTTCCACCATCTGCACCAATAATCTTTTATCTTCCGTTTTTTCAGGGTACATATCTCCTACTATATTCTTCATGCAATTTACAGCTATATAATCTGGCGTAAAACGCTCCGTTACATAAGATGGATAAGTTTCCTGCACCATAGGAGTTTTATACAACGGAAAATTTTTTCCGAGGTGAACATGTAATCCTACATAAAAAACTTCTTCATCTAAAATATCTCCATAACCATCTGTTGGTCCTATATACGTAATTATTTTTGTGGGAACATTATAAGCAGGATAATAATATTTTACGAACTGCAAACCTCTTTTAATTTCATTTTGATATGTAGAAAAATCGGTGAAATATTTTTGAGAAGTATCATACACATCTCTGTTATAAGTAATAAATTCTTTTACATACAAGGCCACGGTGTCTGCTGACCATTTTGGATCTACGCCTAAAATGGCGCCCATAAAGTTTTCTCCAAAAGCCGGATATGCAGAAATTAATTTGCCTAAATGCGGCACGATATTATTGGTATCTATCGCAAAAAAAGATTGTTCAAATCGTTGTGTTGTTAGCGGCACTTTTACCGATGATACATCAGGAATATTATTATTGTTTTTACAGGAATAAAGCAAACAAATCATCATTAAACAAAATAACAAGCGCATACATTTGAATATTTAACTTTACAAAATTATTTCAATTATTACGATAAAGTTACCGTAACAAATAAACAGCCATGAAAATATTTTTAGCCCAACAAAATTATCATATAGGAAATATTGAGGCAAACACATCTAAAATTATTGATGCTATTTTAAAAGCAAAAGAACAAAACGGCGATATTATTTTGTTTAGTGAACTGGCAGTATGCGGCTATCCGCCAAGAGATTTTTTATACTTTAATGATTTTATTGAAAAATGTTATGCCGCAATTGATAAAATTAAATTGTATGCAGATGGTATTGCTGTTATTGTTGGTGCACCGCATCGCAATGCGCAGCGGGAAGGAAAAGACCTTTACAATGGCGCTTATTTTTTAGCAGATAAAGAAATAAAACAGGTGATACATAAAACATGTTTACCTACATACGATGTGTTTGATGAAGACCGTTATTTTGAACCCGCCACCGCATGGGATGTAGTAGAATATAAAGGAAGAAAATTTGCCATTACTGTTTGCGAAGATATTTGGAACCTTGGTGATAATCCACTTTACACTAACTGCCCAATGGATATGTTGATTCAACAGGGCCCAGATGTAATGCTGAATTTATCTGCATCACCATTCGATTATACACACGATGAAGACAGGTACGCAGCTATTAAAGCAAATGTTTTAAAATACAAGATTCCACTTTTTTATTGCAATGGCGTAGGTAGCCAAACAGAAATAGTTTTTGATGGCAACTCTTTAGCATTTGATAAAGATGCAAACCTCTGCGGCAAACTTGCTTCTTTTAAGGAAGATTTACAATCTTTTTTATTGCACGATGATGGAACCATTGATGGAGAAATTATACAACATGCTGCACACTTACCCGATGGAGAATTAAGCCCGAGTACATTAACTGAAACACTCAATATTCCACTCATATATGAGGCGTTGATAACCGGCATCAGAGATTATTTTAAAAAAATGGGTTTTACAAAAGCTATACTTGGTAGCAGCGGCGGCATTGATAGTGCTGTTGTACTAGCACTTGCCTGCGATGCCTTGGGTGCAGAAAATGTAAAAGCTGTTTTAATGCCTTCGCAATATTCTACTGGTCATTCGGTGGATGATGCTGAGCAACTTTCAAAAAATTTAAACAATGATTACTCTAATATTCCGATAAAAAATATTTACGAAAGTTTTTTAACTGAATTAAAACCACTCTTTAAAGATTTACCATTCAGCATAGCAGAAGAAAATATACAAAGCCGAACAAGAGGTAATTTGTTAATGGCTATTGCAAATAAATTTGGATACATTTTATTAAATACATCCAACAAAAGCGAACTGGCAACCGGTTATGGTACGCTGTATGGAGATATGGCTGGTGGAATTGGCGTGTTGGGTGATTGTTATAAATTACAGATTTATGAATTGGCAAAATACATAAACAGAAACGGCGAAATTATTCCGCAAAATATTATTACAAAACCACCGAGTGCTGAGTTAAGGCCAGGGCAAAAAGACAGCGACAGTTTACCTGAATATTCTATACTTGATAAGATTTTGTATCAATACATAGAGTTGCAAAAAGATCCACAACAAATAAAAGATATGGGTTATGATGCAGCAGTTGTTGATAGGATTTTAAAAATGGTAAACGTAAATGAATATAAAAGAAATCAGTTTTGCCCAATCATCAGGGTATCGCCAAAAGCATTTGGGGTTGGAAGAAGAATGCCTATTGTAGGAAAGTATTTGAGTTAATAGTTATGAGTTTGGGGTTGATGGTTGCGGGTTGTTGCAGTACACAAAAATAACAACCCTCATATATTGAAAATTTAATGGGAGTTGAAAAACCTGTAACTCACAACATGTAACCGGAAACCTATTAGAATTTAACATAGTTTTTCCTAATATTTAATTTTAGGCATAATTATTACATTACTGGTACTTTATATTGCACAAAAGTAAAAATTATAGATAAATATGTTACAAACCGCAGAAGACATTCGCTTGCTAAATGATAAAATACATCATGCTTCAGGCTTTGTTTCCAGAATAAATGATGAACTAAGCAAGGTAATTGTTGGGCAACAAACCATGATTGAGCGATTGTTGATAGGAATGTTAAGTAATGGACACGTTTTATTAGAAGGTGTACCAGGACTGGCAAAAACACTTGCTATAAAATCTTTGGCGCAAACCATACATGCACAATACAGTCGTATTCAGTTTACGCCAGATTTATTGCCTGCCGATGTAATAGGAACTATGATTTACAACCAAAGCAAAAATGAATTTTATGTGCGTAAAGGTCCCATTTTTGCCAACTTTATTTTGGCAGATGAAATAAACCGTGCGCCAGCAAAAGTACAAAGTGCGCTTTTGGAAGCCATGCAGGAAAGGCAGGTTACAATTGGCGATACCAGTTATAAATTACAAGAACCATTTTTGGTATTGGCTACACAAAATCCTATTGAACAGGAAGGAACTTATCCATTACCCGAAGCGCAAGTTGACCGTTTTATGCTAAAAGTGGTGGTGGGTTACCCAAGTAAAATGGAAGAGCAAATGATCATTCGCCAGAATACGCAAGGGCTCATTGCGCCTACAATTAATCCCGTAGCTTCTGCTTCGGAAGTGCTTACAGCAAAAGAATTAGTAAGGCAAATTTATGTAGATGAAAAAATTGAAAATTACATCTTAGATATAGTTTTTGCAACACGTTTTCCTGAAAAATATAATTTGGCAAAACTAAAACCACTTATTGGTTTCGGCGGTTCGCCAAGAGCAAGTATTAACTTAGCACTTGCTTCTAAAGCTTATGCATTTTTAAATAAAAGAGGATATGTAGTGCCTGAAGATGTGCGCAATGTTTGTAAAGATATTTTGCGTCATAGAATTGGGCTTACTTATGAAGCAGAAGCGGAAAATGTGAATGTGGAAAATATAATTGATGAGATTTTAAAATCAGTGAACGTGCCATAGTCCCCTAAATCACCTTAAGCGGGATGAAGTTGGTTGCGACAATTTATTTTTTTGAAAAAAAGCTTTGCTTTTTGTCCAAGCTAAAACACAGCTATTGTCATCATTGTTGTGTCACTCACTTCAGGGTCATACCATTGTTGAACGTTATAGAACTTGGTAGATAAACTATAAGATGGACGATATTATTTTATACTTTTAAAATGATAGAGTAAAGTTTTCAATTTAAAAAAATACAAAACGATTAAATGAAATTTTTTAACAGAGCAAAAGATGAAGTAGCTGAAACACCAAATATGGGTGGAGATGCGGCTACAGCTTTGCTAAAAAAAGTTCGTGAGCTGGAAATAAAAAGTAAAAAAATTACAACTCACCTTTTTACAGGAGAATATCATTCTGCATTTAAAGGAAAAGGAATGAGTTTTAGAGAGGTAAGAGATTACAGCGCCGGAGATGATATTCGGTTTATTGATTGGAATGTAAGTGCCAGATTTAATACGCCGTTCTCCAAAGTATTTGAAGAAGAAAGAGAACTTACGTTGATGCTATTGGTAGATACAAGCACCAGTAACTTATTTGGTACAGTAGGCAAAAGAAAAAAAGATCTTATTACAGAAATGGCCGCAGTGCTGGCTTTTAGTGCGGTGAGTAACAATGACAAAGTAGGAGTTATTTTTTTTAGTGATAAGGTAGAGAAATATATTCCACCCAAAAAA
>JANPIF010000221.1:0-6627 GCA_031424845.1 Ferruginibacter sp. | reverse complement strand
TACAAAAGTTCCCTGTATAAAACTTATCGTTCGGGTACGTTTTACTTTATTCAACTCTAGCCCTAGTATTTTAAAAGTATTTTTATTTAATCTTTTTACTTCTTGCCCGGTAAGGCCAAGACTTTTTACCAATTCAATATTTCTCAACGATTCTGTAGTAGCACCTGCAAGAGAAGTAGTTTCTGCAACGATTCTTTTTTGAATGGACTTTATTTTTTTACTTAAAAGATTGGTAATAATTATTAATAAAAATATACCGCCAAAATAAATGAAAGGAAGTTTAGCATCAATTCTGGTAGAGTAAACTGCTACAATGATAATACCTACCACAACCGGAAAAAGAATATTAATAAATGCAGAAATAAATTTTTCTGTATCAATTCTCACTTTCGATAAAATGCTTAATGTTTCTCCGCTTCGCTGGTCTTCAAAATCCTGATAAGGCCATTTCATTGCATGCTGTAACCCGTCTGTAAAAACCGTAGCACCAAACTTTTGGGTAATAGTTGTAAGAAAATAATCTTGAAATGCTTTTGCAATTCTGCTTACCATTGCTACTGAAATAGATGCAATTAATAATGCTACAACTCCATAATAAGGTTTTGAAAAAGAAAAGAAAAATTGATCAGCTGTCATGGAACTACCAGGTTTTTGATGCTCGCCGGCCAGGTTTACCAATTTACCAAGTATGATTGGATCAATTAATGAGAAACTGATATTTATTGCTGCTAGAAAAAGTGTAAAAATCATTAAGCCTTTGTACGGCTTTAAATACTTTAATAATATTTTCATTGATGAAGTTTGTAAGAAATGTAAATTGTACGCAATTGCGATTACAAATAGGGTGCAATTTCGTTTAAAATGACGTAAAGGCAAGTTTTGGAGCGGAATAGTTTTTCTAATTGCTCATTTGGCATTTATGTTGCTTCCTTATTTACAAAAGAGATAATAATTTCTTCATAAACATTTCATCAAAATAACTTATGAGCATTTCTACAAAACAGTATCCATTTTATTTAAAAAGTACCATAATCATTTTTGGTTTGGTTCTAATTTCTTATGCTTTATTTAATTTAAAAGGAATTTTAGCGCCAATTGCCTTTTCACTCATCATTGCTATTTTATTAAATCCTTTGGTAAATAAACTCCAGCGGAAGGGCATAAAAAAACTGCTGGCAATAACTTTATCTATTTTGCTGGCCATTTTAATTGTAGGTGGCATATTGTATTTTATAGCTACCCAGGTAATGAGTTTTGGGGAAAATCTGCCTGCCCTAAAAGTAAAATTTAATCAGCAAATTTTTCAATTACAATTATGGATCTCCTCTAATTTTAATATAGCTATTGCTAAACAACAAGAAACCATTAATGATACATTAAATAGTAGTAAAGCGCTTTTAGGTAGTGCAGTAGGCGGTGCATTAGGCACTCTGGGGTTAATTTTTCTGGTGCCTATTTATGTATTTCTTTTGTTGCTTTATAAGAAACTCATACTCAATTTTTTTCATGAAATATTTGCGGAAGAAAATTCTGAAAAAGTATCCGATGTTTTGATAGAAACAAAAGCAGCTATTCAGAGTTATATGGTAGGGCTGCTCTTGGAAGCCTTGGTTGTAGCAATGTTAAATACGGCAGCTTTATTAATTTTAGGTGTACAATATGCGGTGTTACTTGGCGTAATTGGTGCCCTGCTTAATATGCTTCCTTATATTGGTGGTATCATAGCAATAGCACTACCAATAATAATTGCATCAGTTACAAAAGATGGATTTACTACACAGCTATTAATATTTGGTGCTTATATTTTAATACAGTTTATAGATAATAATTTTTTAGTACCATTCTTGGTTTCATCTCGTGTAAAAATAAATGCCTTTTTCTCTTTGGTAATTGTGTTATTAGGCGGCGCATTATGGGGTGTAGCCGGAATGTTTTTATCAATACCATTTTTAGCCATTTTAAAAATAATCTTCGACAGACTACCAGAAATGAAACCATGGGGTAAATTATTGGGCGACTCCGTACCTACAAGGCATAAGGGCGAAATATGGATGATGAGAAAAATAAGAAAAGAAGCTATCGCAGAAACATTGGTTGATGTAAATTCAACAGTTTCTACTAATGAAAAAGTGAAGTAAAGTATGGTAATTTATACAGGGAAAATATTGCACAATTATATTGCATGATAAAAGCTAAATAGTAATTTGAAGATGAAATGTGCGACGCCACCTCAGCTTAATATTGCTATTCTTTTGCTGGGCTAAATTCATTTTTAAAAAAGTGTAGTGCTATTTTACACACTGCAGTTCACTTGAACATTGAGCGTTGAGCATTGTGTGTTGAATATTTTTTTAGTTGAAATTTTCAATTCTCAACTATCAATTTTCAATGTTCAAGTTTTGAACCCTTCAATAATTTAATAGTTTTATCCGCCCCACCCTTCCCTATCCAAACTCCTGTACTGTATTGCTTCTGCAAGATGCTCGGGTTTTATTTCGGCACTGTCTGCAAGGTCGGCTATGGTGCGGCTTACTTTTAAAATACGATCGTATGCCCGGGCGCTAAGGTTTAATTTTTCCATGGCAATTTTTAAAAGGTTAGCACCTGCGGTGGAAATTACACACACTTCTTTTAATGTTTTACTGCTTATTTGTGCGTTTGCATATACGCCGACATTTCCTTTGTAACGCTCTGCCTGTATCTCCCTCGCATGTATAACTCTTGCACGAATGCTGTCACTTTTTTCAAAATCTCTGCTGCTTTGCATTTCGCTAAAAGCAACAGGAGTTACTTCTACATGTAAATCAATTCTATCTAATAATGGTCCTGAAATTTTGCTTAAATACTTTTGTACAACGCCTGGGCCGCAGGTACATTCTCTTTCGGGGTGGTTAAAATAACCGCATGGGCAGGGGTTCATAGAAGCAATGAGCATAAAGCTGGCAGGAAAATCCAACGCAACTTTTGCACGACTGATGGTAACTTTTCTTTCTTCCATTGGCTGGCGCATTACCTCCAAAACAGTTCTTTTAAACTCTGGCAATTCATCTAAAAATAATACACCATTATGCGCTAAAGAAATTTCGCCGGGTTGTGGATTACCACCGCCGCCAACCAACGCCACATCACTAATGGTATGATGCGGAGAACGGAACGGTCGCTTACTTACAATCGTTGCATTTTCGGGTAGCTTGCCTGCAACACTGTGTATTTTGGTTGTCTCCAATGCTTCGTGCAAAGTGAGGGGTGGTAAAATAGTAGGCAATCTTTTTGCCAACATAGTTTTACCTGCGCCGGGCGGACCAATCAATATTGCATTGTGCCCACCAGCTGCTGCAATTTCTAAAGCACGTTTAATATTTTCCTGTCCCTTAACATCGCAAAAATCTATTTCAAAATCACTTTGAGCATTGGCAAATTCTGCCCGGGTATCAACAATGGTTTGTACCAACGATTTTTCATCTTTAAAAAAACCAATCACATCATTTATATGTGTAACACCAAAAACCTTTAAATTATTTACCATGGCAGCTTCACGGGCATTTGCTGCTGGCAATATTAATCCTTCAAAACCTTCTTTACGAGCCTGGATTGCAATGGGCAATGCACCTTTAATGGGGCGTACTTCACCATCTAAACTAAGCTCACCCATAATTACAAACTTTTCTAAACGCTCAGGGTTTTCAATTTGTTCGGTAGCGCCAAGTGTTCCAATGGCAATGGGAAGATCAAATGCAGAACCTGTTTTCTTAATATCTGCCGGGGCAAGATTTACTACTAACTTTGTGCGTGGCATGTAATAATGATTGCTCTTAATAGCGCTCTCCACCCGCTGCAAACTTTCTTTTACTGCATTATCTGGCAGGCCTACAATAAAATAATGTTGCCCCTGGTTTGTTACATTTACTTCTACGGTAATCGTTATCGCTTCCACGCCATACACAGCACTGCCAAAGGTTTTTACAAGCATTATTTTTGGTAATTTTTGTGGAAGATAGTTAAAAAAAACACTATAGCTTTTAATGGTGTTTAGATAACTTATTGAAAATTTAAAAAATAATAAATTTATTAGGTTGGAATAAAATCTAACCTCCTCCCCCAACCCTCCAAATTATTTTCGTAATTTCCATCTACAAATAATTTTCACGCATGGCTTCAAATAATACCGACAACAAATCCCTTCACCACTCCCGAAGGAAGTTTTTTAAAATCTCCACCGCACTTACCGCAGTAGCATTGATACCATCTGAAGTTATAAAAGCAGCAGAAGATAATATTGATGAAAAAGCAGCAGCACTGTTTGAAAAACAAACGCTCAATATAGAAGTAAACGGTGTTGCACATTCTCTATCTGTTGAGCCTCGGGTAACGCTGTTGGATTTATTGCGGGAGCAATTAAAACTGACCGGTTCTAAAAAAGGTTGCGACCATGGACAATGCGGCGCATGTACAGTGCATGTAAACGGACAGCGGGTTCTCTCCTGCTTAAGCCTTGCTATTATGCAAGATGGTAAAAAAGTTACTACTATTGAAGGGCTAGCAAAAGGTAATGAATTGCACCCCATGCAAACTGCATTTATAAAGCATGATGGGTTTCAATGCGGCTATTGTACACCCGGGCAAATAATGAGTGCCGTGGCTTGTGTGCGTGAAGGACATGCAAACAATGAAGATGAAATAAAGCACTACATGGCAGGCAATATTTGCCGGTGTGGTGCATATCCAAATATTGTAGATGCTATAACAGAAGTAAAACAAAAAGGAGGCACTATATGATAAACTTTAATTACGTACGAGCTTCCACCCAAAAAGCGGTGACAGATACTTTGGTAAAAGATGCCACTGCACAAATAATTGCCGGAGGTACCAACCTGGTAGATTTAATGAAACGTGGCGTAGCAGCACCGCAAAAATTAATTGATATTAATAACCTGTCGCTAAAAAATATTGAGCAACAAAAAGGTTTTGTAAGAATAGGTGCGCTTGCACTAAACAGTGCAGTGGCCGAAAATGAATTGATCGTGCAAAAGTTTCCTTTGCTGTCTAAGGCTTTACAATCAGGCGCATCCCCACAGTTGCGAAACATGGCAACCGTTGGTGGCAATATGATGCAGCGCACTAGGTGCAGTTATTTTTACGATACAACCATGCCATGCAATAAACGAAACCCCGGCACAGGCTGCAGCGCATTAAAAGGTTACAACCGTATGCATGCTATTTTTGGCGCAACAGATACCTGCATTGCAGTACATCCCAGCGATATGTGTGTAGCATTGGCAGCACTCGGCGCAAACGTAATCATCAGCAGCAGCAAGAGCGAACGCAAAATTGCTTTTACCGATTTTCATAAACTCGCAGGTACAAATCCTGAAAAAGATAACACACTACAACGTGGCGAAATGATAACGGCTGTAGAAATACCAGATGCAAATAATTTTGCGCAGCACGCCACTTATTTAAAAATTCGTGACCGTTCATCTTATGCTTTTGCATTAATTTCTGTTGCAGCAGCGTTGGATATGAGTGGTGGAAAAATAAACAATGCTAGACTTGCCATGGGCGGTGTAGCACACAAACCGTGGCGCTTAACCACCGCCGAAAATTTCTTAAAAGGCAAAGCTGCTACTGAAGAACATTTTAAACAAGCAGCAGCACTCGCCATGAAGGATGCCAAAGCGTATGGCCACAATAATTTCAAATTAAAACTTGCACCAAATGCAATTATAGAGGCGTTAAAAACAGTTTCAGCAAACGCTTAAAAATGTTTAAAAGAAATTATTTTGTAGCGCCCATTGTTTGAAAATTATTATTTAATAAAAAAAAGAGGTTGAATCAAAAATATGATACAACCTCTTTCTTCATTCAAGTGTTCTTAATTCACTTTTACAAGTTGCAATACTTTACGGTTACTGCCTTGTGTTACTTCCACAAAATAATTTCCGCTGCTGTACGACTCACCGAACCGTACATTTTTTCCGGGAAGGATATTTCTAAAAGATTCAAGTGTTTTTCCGTTAGCATCTACAACCCTCATCATAGCTCCTGTGCTTGCGTCATTGCTAATAAATTGCAAAACAAAAAAACCTTTTGTAGGGTTTGGACTTGCGCTCACAGTAAATTGTTTTACTAAATCTGCTTTTACTTTTTCAATTTGTTGTGCAGCATTTGCAACCGGCGGTTCTGAAGCTCCGCCTTTACTTGTTTGTGAATCTGTATTAAAACACAATTGATCACAATCTCCCAAATAACAATTTTGGTGTCCATTAGAACCACTTGTTAAATGAGCGTTCAAAGCATTTGCACTGATGCATATTCCTTGAGGATTTGATGGATCACCCGGAGGAACATGGCATACTTTAAATTTAGTTCCACCAGAGCCACACATTGCAGCAGACAGTGGTAACACATTTATGGTAATGCTCAAACTTCTGGTACAGCCCTTACTATCTGTTACCGTCAAAGTATATATTGTTGTAACCAATGGGCTGGCAATTGGGTTGGCAATTGAAGCATTGTTCAATCCTGTAGATGGTGACCAACTGTAAGTATAACCAGGTGTGCCGCCAGATGCTGATGAAGTTAAATTAACCGACTGTGGTCCGAATGGTCCAACCCCGTTGACAGTGC
>JANPIF010000220.1:0-4230 GCA_031424845.1 Ferruginibacter sp. | reverse complement strand
ATTATTAAACTGCCATATTTCAAAACCTCCGCCACCAGAAAGATTCATGGTTAGTACAGCTTGCCTGTTACAAACTTTACCACCTGTATATTGCGTCATTAAACAAGCATCAGATGTGTCATCAAATATCAATACATCCAGCCCAAAAAGTTCTTTGTATAAGAGCATGCTTTCTCTCACATTTTTAACTCCTATTCCAATTTGTTGTATTCCTGAAATATAATCATGCATATAGAACCCTAATTACGAGAAAAAGAAACGATCCGATTTTAATGTTGTAATCCCTTTTTGTGTGCTATCCTATAAAATAAATTTGGTACAAACCACTTTATTACCCACAATAAATATTCTCCACGGGCAATAATCACATGCTTCTTTTTATTTTTTATAGCATTTAATATTTTTAATACGCAAACATTTACTGGTATTCCGTTCAACTGACCTTTATCTTTTTGTTGGTGTGGAGTACCATCTTTGGTAAGAGCAGCTACAGATATATTGGTATTAATTCTTCCCGGGCTCACAATTGTGAAATTCAATCCCTCAACCGGCTTTTCTGTTTGCAATGTTTCAAAATACCCCATCAGCGCATGCTTTGCAGCAGCATAACCACTTCTTAGTGGAAAACCCATCAAACCTGCTACACTACTGATGGCTACAATATGTCCACTTTGTTGCTGCATAAAATAAGGCAACAAAGTTTGTGTAATAATTAAAGGTGCGAAAAAATTAATATCCATTAATTGTCTATACACTTTCATATCAGTTTCAATAGCCAACGAACGCTGAGTAACTCCAGCATTTAAAATTACAACATCTATTTTTCCAAATTGCTGCCATGCATCCTTTGCAGCATTTATGGCATTAACTTCATTGAGTAAATCTGCTGACACTATTTTACAGCTTTGAGTATGTAACCAACAATTTTCCTGCACTATCATAAGTTCATTTACACTTCTGGCTGTTAGAATAAGTTTTGCTTGTTGCTTTGCCAGTTGTAATGCAAGTTCCTTTCCAATGCCAGAAGATGCGCCCGTAATCCATATTACTTTATCTTTAAAATGCATTTTTTCTGTAATTAAGCATGCGTTTATAAGTATCCAGCATCTCTTGTTGACTACAACCTCTTTTATACATTCGCACAACTGTAAGGTTTGCTTTTTGCACTTTTAACCAACTGTTATCATCATATTTTCTTGCGGAAAAAATGGTTGCTTTATTAAAAAGTTTAAATTTCCCCTGCTTTCTTATTCGGGCTAAAAAATCATAATCTTCCATTATAAGCATTTCATTTTTATATGGACCAACCTGCTCAAATAATTCTTTGGTTACAAAAATTGTTTGGTCGCCTCCTCTGCAAAAAAGTACATTAAACCTGGTAAAAAAAGCATTTACTTTTAGCAATAAACTTTTACTGTCAAACTGAGATCTGTAACAACCACAGTTAAAACCTTTACTAATAGCATGCTTAATATCTGTGTAAAATGATAGTGGGGGGCGACTGTCTGCATGCACAAAATAAAATACATTACCCGTAGCATGTTGTACGCCGTAATTCATTTGCCCCGCACGACCTTTAATAGGAGATTGCAAAATAGTTACTTGATGCTTTCCAGCCATCAACAATGTGTCATCGGTGCTACCACCATCAGATACAATTATTTCTAAATTTTCCTTAAAAGGTACACCCATTAAATATGAAATGACATTTCCTATATTTTTCTCCTCATTATAGGTGGGTATAATTATACTTACTTTCATAAACTTCAACTAACGAATAAAAGTAGTTTTCCTATTTTCACCATTCATTTTCCGGCAAAAAAAGAAAATAAAAAAACCTCCTCATTACAAGGAGGCAATATGAATATTTATATGCAGATTAATCAAATGAACCTTCGTTCAAGTGAACTTTAGTCATTTCATAAAAATGATTTTGAAATGTATGCAGTTGCATAGGTGCTACAAAATGACGTTGCTCATCTCTGTACCATATTTCCATTCTGGTAAAATCTCCTTCTTTTGGTATCAGCATTCTAAATGCACCTTTTGAATATTTAATAGTACCATCCTCTTTTACTTCTTTGTGAAATTTAAAATTCATTAATTCTGCCTCATTCAATTCTATGCCGCTTATCTGGTTCATTTCGTACCAAAAACTTTGTGCGCCTGTATTTACACTAACTTGATGTTCTCCACCTTTCAAATTGTCAATTTCTCCTCTTCTTTTATCGCCATCAGAATCTGCTATCACATGGTCACCTTTTTTAAGATCACTAAATTTTATCATAATTAAAGTTATTTTGTAAAAACAAATTAAGGAAAAAAAAATTATCAGCACATAAATTTATTGGAAGAAACTAAAAAAGCTAAATAAAAAGTTACGACCATTTCCAATAAACATAAAGTGGTTTTATCATAAAATATTCAGTTTGAAAAATGTAAAGTGCTTGAATCTTTAATTATTTAAAAAAATATATTGTAAGTTTTGTTCAGTATATTTAGAACTTATTATATGAATACATCCGACAATCATATTATTTTTTCTGATTTTACAAATACCAATAACTGCACTAGCGGCGTTATTACTACGACTACAACCCGTTAAGGGTTGAATTTTTCCATATCAAAATTTGGGCATAATGCTTTATCCACTAACAGGGATAATATTTTTCAATTAATAATAAAATGGTATGCAGGTATTAAAATTTGGCGGGAGTTCTGTTGCAAATGCAGACAACATAAAAAAGGTTTTAGAGATCATTCAATCGGATAACAGTAAAAAGATTGTAGTTGTTTCAGCGCTAGGTGGTATTACAGATTTGTTATTAAAATGTGCAGCATTGGCAGAAAATGCTGACGAAATCTATAAAACACACTTAAAAGAAGTAGAAGAGCGACATTTAGAAGCAGTTAAAAAACTTATACCGGTACAACAACAAAGTGCTGTATTAAGTTTGGTAAAAAAAGCCTGCAATGAAATTGAAGATATATGCAATGGTATATTTTTAATTGGCGAACTTTCTGCACGTACAAAAGATAGAGTAGTTAGCTACGGGGAACTATTATCATCTCAGATAATAAACGCTGCATTAAATAACCATCATGTAAAAAGTGAATGGGTAGATGCCAGAAAACTAATCATTACCAACAATAATTATGGCATGGCCGCAGTTGATTTCACCACAACTGATAAAAAAATTCAGGATTATTTTTTACACAATACTGCTACATTATTTTTAGTTCCCGGTTTTATTGCCGCAGATAAAAATGGCATAACCAGTACACTTGGCAGAGGTGGATCTGATTATACTGCAGCAATTTTTGCAGCAGCCATACATGCAACTGTTTTAGAAATTTGGACAGATGTATCCGGCATGATGACTGCCGACCCAAGAATAGTGAGTGGTATAAAACATATACCGGAAATATCTTACCAGGAAGCCATGGAACTTTCGCATTTTGGCGCCAAGGTAATTTATCCGCCAACCATACAACCTGTAATGAGCAAAACAATTCCTGTATGGGTAAAAAATACTTTTGCTCCGCAAGATGCGGGTACAGTTATTAAAAATGAAGTATCGGAAAGTACAACTGCTATCAGAGGTATATCCAGCATTAGCAATTTAGTATTGGTAAGCTTGGAAGGAAGTGGTATGGTAGGTATTCCCGGATTTTCCAAAAGGCTTTTTGAAGCGCTAGCCAATGCATCTATCAATGTAATTTTAATAACCCAAGCATCATCGGAACATTCTATTTGTGTGGGTATTGAAGATGCTTTTTCTACTAAAGCAAAAGAAGCCGTTGATAAAGCTTTTGAGTACGAAATAGCCATTGGGCAAGTGCAACCATTGCTGCTGGAAAAACATTTGTCTATCATTGCCATTGTAGGAGATAGCATGAAAAACCATACAGGCATCAGTGGTAAAATGTTTGGTGCGTTGGGAAGAAACGGTGTAAACATTCGTGCCATTGCTCAAGGTTCTTCTGAAAGAAACATATCTGCCGTAATAAGTACAGATGATGTAAAAAAAGCCATTAATATATTGCACGAAGAGTTTTTTGAAACCACTTACAAACAGGTAAATTTATTTATTACTGGCTTGGGCAATGTGGGGCAAAAATTATTGCAACAATTAAAATTGCAACAGCAGTTTTTACAACAACATCTCCGTTTGCAATTAAAAATTGTAGGAATAGCTAACAGCAAAAAAATGTTTTTTAATGAAGATG
>JANPIF010000219.1:0-4383 GCA_031424845.1 Ferruginibacter sp. | reverse complement strand
AAGTTTTTACAATGGCTGCTCGTTTTTTTAATGAAGATAGGTGGGGTGGAGATATAAATTGGAATAAAAAGTATAGAGGAGGCGATAGTATTTACGGCGAAAGTATTTATACAAAACGATGGGAATTTTTATCAAATTACCAATTGCCTGTCAAAGAAAAATTAATGCTTTCCTTCTCCTATAACAATCATGACCAGGATAGTCGCTATGGAAACGTGTCTTATATTGCACAGCAAAGAATTGCCTTTTCACAATTAACGTGGGATAAAACATTTAAAAGCCACGACATGCTTGCGGGTACTGCGTTACGGTATACTTTTTATGATGATAATACGCCGGCAACTGCTAAGCCTACTTTAGAAAATAATTCTCAAAGAACAATTCTGCCGGGCGTTTTTTTGCAGGATGAAATTACACTATCAAAAAAGCAAAAAATACTCCTCGGTTTTAGATATGACTACAATACCGATCATGGTAATATATACACACCAAGAATAGCTTATAAACTAAACCTTGATAAAAATAATATTGTAAGATTGAATGCAGGTACAGGTTTTAGGGTGGTTAATTTATTTACAGAAGATCATGCAGCACTTACAGGTGCAAGAACAGTTGAAATTACGGGCGCATTAAAACCTGAAAAAACGTACAACATTAATCTTAATTATCTCACTAAAATATTTCCTGCGAATGGCTTTTTTATTGGGTTGGATATTACAGGATGGTATACTTATTTTAATAACAGAATAATCGGCGATTTTGATACAGATCCCAATAAAATAATCTACAATAATCTTAAAGGTTTTGCTGAGAGTAAAGGCATAAGTGCTAACGCAGATATTTCTTTTACAAATGGCTTAAAAATTTTGGCAGGTGTTACTTTTCAGGATGTATCCACTACCAATAATGGTAGTAAACAGCAGCAAATTTTAACGGAGAAATATACCGGTACATGGGCTGTGTCATACAAAATAAAAACCCTCAACCTCGGTATAGATTATACAGGCAATATTTATGGGCCTATGCGTTTACCATTACTCGGAAAGCTCGATCCTAGACAACCATACAGCCCTACTTGGAGTATTCAAAATATTCAATTTGTTTATACAGGTCTTAAAAAATTTGAGTTGTACGGCGGTATAAAAAACTTGTTGAATTTTACGCCCAACAGAGGTAATCCATTTATTATTGCACGTAGCAATGATCCATTTGATAAACAAGTGCAGTTTGATGCGGCGGGTCAGGTATTAGCCACCACAAATAACCCTTACGGTTTAACCTTTGACCCTAATTATATGTATGCCCCCAATCAAGGATTGAGAGGCTTTTTTGGAATTAGATATTCTTTAAAATAAATCAGATATGTTAAAGATCTATATAATTATTTTTGAATGTTTTCCTTTTGAAATGTAGTATAGGCCTGTTTTTCCCGATTGTGTAAATGCTTTTCCTAATCGTTGTTCAAAAGTTTTTAATCATAATGCAAATTGCAGCCCTAAATAGAAATGATGAAAAGAATTGTATTTTTTGCAGTGATATACCTTCTAACAGCAACACTTGCACAGGCTCAAATAAAAAAACAAAATAGTGACAGCATGAAATTTTTGCCCGATATCACCATCGTAGGTAAAAACAGCAAAAGTGATTATCAGCAAATGCCTGAAATAGTAGGTACAAATATTTATGCCGGTAAAAAAAGTACTTTGATAGTGTTGGATAATGTACAGGGAAATGTAACCACTAATAATATGCGCCAGGTATTGGCAAAAGTACCGGGCATTCACATTTGGGAAAGCGACCCAAGTGGTACTCAAATAGGAATTGCCGCAAGAGGATTGAGCCCTAACAGAAGTTGGGAATTTAATATCAGACAAAATGGATACGACATTGCTGCCGACCCTTTTGGATACCCTGAGGCCTATTACAATCCACAACTGCAGGCTGTGCAACGCTTAGAAGTAGTGCGTGGGCATGGCTCATTGCAGTACGGTCCGCAGTTTGGTGGTATGGTAAATTATATTTTAAAAAATGGCAGCGACATAAATACTCCATTTCAATTTGAAACACAACAAGTAGTAGGAAGTAACAAATTATTCAATAGTTACAATGCTATTGGAGGCAAAAAAGGTAAGTTTAATTATTATGCTTTTTTCGATTATAAAAATGGTGACGGATACAGAGATAACAGTAATTTCTTTGCAAAAAGTGGTTTTGCAACAATAACTTATAAAGCGTCTAAAAAATTAATGTTTACGGGTGAGCTAATGCAGTCTCATACTCGTACCCAACAAGCGGGCGGACTTACCGATAAAGCTTTATACGATAACCCAAAACAAAGTTTGCGTAGTAGAAATTGGTTAGATATTGCATGGACAACACCTGCATTAACTGTAGTGTATAATGTAAACGACAAAACTATATGGAACACAAAATTTTTTGGTACAATAGGTAACAGAAGCAGCGTTGGATTTTTGCAAGCGATAACAATTAAGGATAGCATTAATGCAAGTACACTACAATATAATAACCGTGCAGTTAATATTGATAAGTATAGAAATTATGGAATGGAAAGTAGGGTGCTAACTTCTTACAGCATTGGAAAAATGAAAAATACTTTGTCTGGCGGTGTTAGATTATATACCGGAAATACATACAGACAAACAGAAGGCAAAGGAAGTACTGGGCAGGATTATGATGTTTCTATAATTGGTCAATACACAAAAGACATCACTTTTAATTCTCAAAATGCAGCTTTTTTTGTAGAAAATATTTTTAGGGTTGGAAAGAAATTGTTGCTGATACCAGGCGCCAGATACGAATTTGTAAAAGGAAATGCCAGCGGTAGAAACGGCTTTACAAATACCGGTAGCGAAGTTTTATTGCAAAATATTGAACGCAGCAGAAAATTTTTATTGGCAGGTTTTGGTGCTGAATACCACCTTACAAATGGTACAGAAATGTATAGTAATATTTCTCAGGCTTACCGGCCTATTCAATTTGCAAATTTGCAGGCACCACCTACCGCAACTGATGTGGTAGATCAAAATTTAAAAGATGCAAAAGGGTATAATGTAGATTTTGGATATAGAGGTAAAGTAAAAAACTATTTACAATTTGATGTGAGTACTTTTTATTTACAATACAATAACAGAATTGGTGCTGTTACGCCTACAGGTACAAATATTAGACTCGTCTCCAATCTGGGAGCAAGTACTAGTAAAGGTTTTGAAGGTTTTGTAGAATTTAATCCAACCAAAATGATGACTCAAAATTATTTGGTTGATGTTTCTTTATTTGGTTCGTACGGCTATACAGATGCAAAGTATAGCAGCAATTTTAAAGATCTTACTACAAAAGGAAAAAGGGTAGAAAATGCTCCTCAAAATATATTCAGAGGAGGCATCACTTTTACTTACAAAGATTTAAATTTTACCACTCAATTAAGTTCGGTTGGTAAAGCATACAGCGATGCTAATAACACAGAAATTGCTACAGCAAATGCACAAAATGGTGTAATTCCTTCCTACACTGTTTCAGATATTACCGCAGGGTATAAATTAAAAAATGGGTTAAAAATAAAAGCTGGGTTAAACAATGTTTTTGATAAAACTTATTTTACAAGGCGTGCAGGCGGATACCCTGGCCCCGGTGCATTGCCCGCAGATGGAAGAACGTTTTTTGTGAGTGTAGGAGCAAAATTTTAATGAGAAAGAATTAAATCTAAATTGTAAAACAACAAAGCTGTCAATTTTGACAGCTTTGTTGTTACTTATTGGACTCTTCAATTATCAATTTTAAATCAGCAGGTATTTCCATTGATTTTAAAGGAGGTACATTAGCACCTCCGGTATTTCCAATTGGTATTTTGCCTACAAATGATTTTACACCGCCAACTAATAGCCTTGGTATTTGCCCGATAATTTCTTTTGTGTCTTTTATTTTAATGCCAAAACATAGCATCTTCCAATGTACCAACGTGTGAGCTGCAAAGTAGGGCTGTCCGAGTATATGTGCTCTCTCTAAATGATACCAACCTTTTTGATAATCACCTTTTGTTATCAATTCATGAGCCTCGGTTAATTCTGTTTTGAAATATTTTGATAAGTTCTTGTTCATGATGTAGTGTTTAATACTAATTTTTAGAAAAGTATAGGTAGCTTCATTTATGTCACAACTTTACCTTAATACCTCCGTTCACTACAAAGCCATCAACAGGTGCATAGATGTCTCTGAATGTTGGGTTAGCAACAGAGCCGGTAAAAATGGTGTCAAATCTCGTTTGCCTGGTATCAGAAAAATTTTCAAACTTGATAAAGATGGAAAAATACTCCCATAATTGTTCACCCATCAAACCATAGGTCCAATAAGACTTTCCTATTGCAC
>JANPIF010000218.1:0-5278 GCA_031424845.1 Ferruginibacter sp. | reverse complement strand
GGATTGGAGAATGCAGTACAGATGTATAAAAGGCAACTGAGTTTGTGAGTTGTGAATAGTCAATTGTGAAAACCCAAAACTCCGAAATCCAAAAATTACTGTAAAGTATTAGAGACCAAAGTCCCCCTTCGGGGGGGATTTAGGGGGGCTGCTACTTAATCACCTGACTCAACTTATACTCCAACGCCGCCCCTCTCAAATTTTTCCCTATTAAATTGCCTTGTGGGTCTATTAAAAAGTTTTGAGGAATGCTTTGAATTCCGAATTGTAGCGCAACCGAATTACTCCAAAATTTAAGGTCACTTAGTTGTGTCCATGCTAGTCCGTCAGCGGCTATAGCATCTAACCAAGGTTGTTTTGCTCTATCGAGAGAAATACCCAGAACTGTAAAATTTTTATTTTTATACTTTTCAAAAGTGCTTACTACATTTGGATTCTCTGCACGGCAAGGGCCACACCAACTTGCCCAAAAATCTACCAAAACATATTTTCCTTTAAATGACTCTAAAGAAATTTCTTTACCGCTTGTATCTGCTTGCGAAAAGTTTGCTAAAGGTTTACCGTAACCAGCCTGTTGATTTTGCTCTATTTGTTGATACAAATATGTGGCAATAGGTGATGCCTTAACCGGAGCACTTAAATTATTATACAATGATTCTAATTTTGCATAATCGCCGGTTATTTGGTTTTGTCTATAAATAGCCAATGGCGAAATGTAAGAATCTGTATGTTCGTTCACAAATTTTTCAATGGTGGCAGCAGCTTCATCCATAAATTTAGATTCAAATCTCCCCTTGCCCATTAATAAATCTTCGTATGGTTTTGTCGCCTTTGTAAAAGCTACAAAATCATTGTGAGATAGAGATCCTCTTATATCGGCTGTTTCAAACGCATCTTTTTTGGCTGCAATGGAAACATTACTGTTATCTAAAAAAATAGTAATGAATGGGGCCTGTCCGTTTACACCAATAACTTTAAAATCTGGTGCAGTAGTTTTTCCTGCAAAAGAAAATTTACCCTTTTGTAAAGTTGCAGTAGCTTCTTCAACGCCTGAATTTCCATTAAGCATTTTTAAAACCGTTCCATCAGCTAGTCCCTCGATATACCCATTAATTAAATATCCATCACTTGCTTTTTTATCAGCAACCGCAACAGTTTTTGTTGTTACAGTTTTTGCAACTTTTTTTGACTTTTGCTTTTTAACTTGCCCACTAACAAACACGGGTACCAAAAAAACCAGGAGGAAATATTTTTTCATTTGTTCAATTTATTGTTGCAAGATAAAATTATTAGCGTAAAACAACTACTGGCAAAGTAAATTATGCTGTTAAAAATTTATTTAATATTATTTACAAATTCATCCGTTGTTTTTTGGATGTTCTCCGATGTTGATAATGCTTTAATGAAAGCACTGCCAATAATAGCACCCGCTGCATAACTACATGCTGTATTAAATGTTGCTTGGTTGTTTATCCCAAATCCAATCATAACCGGATTTGTCAATTTCATTTTAGCTACTCTTTCAAAATATGCAATTTTATCTTCATCTGCCACAGCTGTTCCTGTGGTGGAAGAAGACGATACCGCATATAAAAAACCTGAACTTAATTTATCAGCTTTTTTAATACGATCTACAGATGTTTGTGGAGTTATTAAAAATATAAAAGAAAGCTGATGTTTTTTAAATACTGGGGCATACATAGTTTCAAATTCATGCATAGGTAAATCAGGTAATATAATTCCTGAAACACCTGCGGCTTGTGCATCTTCACAAAATTGTTCCAATCCATATTGCATTACCTGGTTTAAATAACCCATCATTATTATTGGAATATTTACTTTTTCTTTTAATGCAATCAATTGTTCAAAAAGTAAGGCTATCGTCATCCCGTTTTCAATAGCAACCATATTACTTTGTTGTATAACTGGCCCATCAGCAATTGGATCGCTGTATGGCATTCCAATTTCAATCATATCTACACCACTTTGTTGCAGTGCTAAAATTACTTCTGTGGTACTTTCTTTTTTAGGATAGCCTGCAGTACAATAAATATTAAGCAGTTTACTATTTTTTTGATGGAAGAGTTGAGTGAGCTTATTGTTCATTTTTTGTCAGTTTTTTGGTCGCCGCAGAAAAAAGAGTTAGAAGAGTTTTCGCAAAGTTATTTCTACACACTTGCATATTTATTTTTTCTACAAATACTTCATATAAGTATCCAAATCCTTATCTCCCCTCCCACTTAAATTAATTACCACTACATCATCTTTTTTAAATGACAGTTCATTCAAAACTGCAAAAGCATGTGCTGTTTCTAAGGCGGGAATAATACCTTCTGTTTTTGCTAAATGAAACCCAGCTTTTAACGCATCCTCATCAGTAATGCTTACAAATGTTGCACGTTTTGATTTAAATAAATTTGCATGCATTGGTCCTATACCAGGGTAATCTAAACCAGCTGAAATACTGTGTGGTTCTGTAACTTGTCCATCAGCAGTTTGCATCAACAAGCTTTTACTACCATGCAAAATACCATTGGTACCTAGAGCTGTTGTAGCAGCACTCATTCCGGATTCAATGCCGCAGCCAGCAGCTTCCACAGCAATAATTTTTACTTTTTTGTCTTCTAAAAAATGGTAAAAAGCACCTGCTGCATTGCTTCCACCCCCTACGCATGCAATTACATAATCTGGTAATTCATTTCCTGTTTGTGCAAGTAATTGCTTTTTAATTTCTTTGCTTATTATGCTTTGAAATTTTGCAACCATATCAGGATAAGGGTGCGGACCAACTACACTACCAATAATATAATGTGTATCAGTTGGGTTATTAATCCAATCTCTTATAGCTTCGTTGGTAGCATCTTTTAACGTTTTACTACCGCTTGTGGCGGGAACAACTTTTGCACCCAACATTCTCATTCTTGCAACGTTTGGTGCCTGGCGTTCGATATCCTTTTCACCCATATAAACAATACACTCCAAACCCTTTAATGCGCATACGGTGGCTGTAGCCACACCATGTTGCCCTGCCCCGGTTTCTGCTATTATACGAGTTTTACCAAGTGCCAATGCTATCAATACCTGTCCAATTGTATTGTTCACTTTATGAGCGCCTGTGTGGCACAAGTCTTCTCTTTTTAAATATATATTCGTATTAAATTCCTTGCTTAGATTTTCGGCATAATACAAAGGGGTTGGTCTGCCTGCAAAATCTTTCAACAAACTATGAAACTCCTTTTTAAACTTTTTTGTAGATGCTATTTTTAAATAATTCTTACGCAGGGTTTCAATATTTGCGTGTAGCATTTCAGGAATGAATGCGCCGCCAAATTCACCGTAGTATCCATTTTCATCAGGCTCGGAAAATATTTGTTGTTTGTTCTTTTTCAAAATAAAAGTTTTTTATCTATTAGAGTTTTAGGGTAAGTCACTCCTAAAAAGTTTTTTAAGCATTTTGCAAAGGACAAAAGTTGGAGTGTCAGTCTGAAGCACTCATAAAAAAATTTATAAGCCCTTTGCATATGACGAAAGTTCTATTGTACTGTTAGTCTGAGCTTGTCGAAGACGATGTGCTAATAAAAACCCGTTTCGATAGGCTCAAGCTGACATTGTAATAATTTGAAAGTCATCGATTTGAAGAGGTGTTATTGGCAACTTGTCGAAGACGATGTGCTAAAATTAAACCGCCTTCGACAAGCACAGGCTAACAATTTTAAGATCAACGTACTCACTTCATATCTTTCACAAAACCCAATACCAAAGCCATATCCTTTACGCCCGGCTCTTTTTCAAATTTGCTGTTTACATCAATTCCAAAAAAATCTGGATGTTTGAACTTTTTTACCAAGGCTGCATCTTCGGGGCCAATACCACCACTTAAAAAAAACGGCTTTTCTATTTTTGCATCCGATAGTTTTTTCCAATCAAACTTTTGCCCGGTACCACCTTTTGCGCCTTTTACGGACGTATCAAATAAATAGTAATCGCACACATTATCATAAGGCGCTATTAGCTTATCTATCGAACCGGTTTCTTTTCCAATGCTGAAAACTTTTATCACTTCTGTATCTTCTGATAATTCTTCGCAAAGTTCAGGCGATTCGTTGCCATGCAATTGCACCATATCCAATTCAAACTTCTCCACCATTTCCATTATATCTTCATACTCCGCATCTACAAATACACCCACTTTTTTAATGTCTAGGTCCATTCCCAGCAAATCTTCACCGTCCATTTGCTCTCCTGCAAATCTTGGAGACTTTTCATCAAAAATAAATCCTGCATAAGCAATATTTAATCCTTCTAATTGTTGCAACTGTTTTTTAGAAGTTATTCCACAAACTTTAATATTCATCATACATTTATATTTTTTGCAAAGTTATCAAAAGCCACGGCAGGATTACTTTCTTTCATAAAAGTTTCCCCAATTAAAAACCCTTTGAAACCCTCTTCTTTAAAGTTTTTTATCATATTTACATCACTTATACCACTTTCCGCTATTTTAATTTTAGTGTCAGGTATTTTTTTAGCCATATTTAAAGAAGCATTTATATCAACTTTAAAATCTTTTAAATTTCTATTGTTTATGCCAATCAATATAGTATTATCACAAATATGTTCAAGTTCATTTTCATCATGTAATTCTAACAAAACTTCTAACCCTAAACCCACAGCAAAAGCAGCAAGTTTATTTACCTCCTCTACAGTAAGACAAGCTGCAATTAACAAAATCACATCAGCCCCCATAGCTTTTGCTTCAATGATCTGGTATTGATCAATGATAAAATCTTTTCTTAAAATTGGAATTTGATTTACACGTGCTGCTACTAAATCAGCTGTACTCCCACCAAAAAATTCAGTATCAGTTAAAACAGATAAACATGCAGCACCCCCTTGTGTATAACCTGTTGTTACATCCACTACATCAGCATGCTCATTTATGAAACCTTTACTAGGAGACTTTCTTTTAAATTCTGCTATTATACCCGTTGTATTTTCATTTTTCAATTTATCAACCAATGAAAAACATTTTCTATTAAAATGTTTGGTTTGCATCAACAGTGTTTCTGATACAATTTGTTTTCTTTCTGTAACTTCTATCTTTTTTTGTTCGATGATTTTTTCTAAAATGTTCATACCATTTTACTTTTCTTTAAATTATTTTACTGACTGCCTGAGCCTGTCGAAGGCGGGGTTTATATTAATCAACGGATTCGACAAGCTCACCCTGATACCCCGATGAAATTCCATTTTTTTTATTTTTAAAATCAAAAATGGA
>JANPIF010000217.1:0-17356 GCA_031424845.1 Ferruginibacter sp. | reverse complement strand
GACCAGATGCTTGCAGGCAAAACCATTGCCTTAATTACAGATGCTGGTACTCCAGGGATAAGCGACCCTGCTCATATTCTTGTAAAAGAGTGTATAAAAAATAATATTCCCGTAAACTGCTTGCCCGGTGCTACTGCTTTTGTGCCTGCACTTGTAAACAGCGGTTTGCCTACAGATAGTTTTTGCTTTGAAGGATTTTTACCTTTAAAAAAAGGCAGACAAACCTTTCTTAAACGAATGGCAGAAGAAAATCGTACCATGATGTTTTACGAAAGCCCCATGCGGTTGTTGCGTACTTTAAGAGATTTAGGTGAATACCTTGGCACCGACCGCCTATGCTGTGTGAGCAGAGAATTAACTAAAATGTTTGAAGAAAATAAAAGAGGAACTTTGCAGGAAGTATATGATTATTTTAATGCAAAAACGGTGAAGGGAGAAATTGTAATTGTGGTAGGGGGGAAGATTTAGAATTTTTAAAATGATTGGGACGTAAGGTAGTAATCTCTGCATTCAAGCATAAATCTTGTTCTTTTATAAAACCTTAGATTTTGTTTTAATCTAATACCAAAATTTATGGAGTTTAATTGTAACCATCAATCCTTTTACCGAAATTTACTTTTCTAAAAAAATATTTTACATGATAAGAGTTATCTGCATAATGATATGCACGCTTACTGGCCTAAACAGTTTTGCCCAACCCGAAAACCGCTGGCAACAAAGAGTAAGCTATAAAATGAATATTGATATGGATGCTGCCAAAAACCAGTTTAAAGGCAAGCAAACATTAGAATACAGTAACAACAGCGATAAAAGTTTAAACAGGGTTTTTTATCATTTATATTTTAACGCCTTTCAGCCAAACAGCAGTATGGATGTGCGTAGCAGAGAGCTAGGCAAAACCGTAAACAATGGTAGGGCAGATTGGGATCCTCGTGTGCGTGACAGAATTTCAAAACTGAAACCAGATGAAATTGGTTATCAAAAAATAATTTCTTTAAAAATGAATGGTGTGCCGCAGCCATTTAAATACCATGAAACAATTTTAGAAGTAAACCTTACAAAAAACCTTTTGCCAAAAACAAAAGTGGTTTTTGAAATGGAATTTGAAGCACAGGTTCCGTTACAAGTTCGCCGCAGCGGAAGAGATAATCCTACAACTGGCGTACGTTTGAGCATGAGCCAATGGTACCCAAAAATGTGTGAGTACGATTACGAAGGCTGGCACCCAACTCCATATATAGCCAGAGAATTTTATGGCGTATGGGGCGATTTTGATGTAACCATAAACATTGACAAAGAATATAAACTTGGCGGTACCGGTGTGTTGGTAAATGCAAATGAAATTGGTTGGGGTTACGATAAACCAGGTACTGAATTAAAAACCATTGCGGCAGCAAAAAGATCATGGCATTTTGTAGGTAAAAATATTCATGATTTTGTTTGGGCTGCAGATCCAGATTATGTACACCTCAGCAGACAAACATACAAGGGCGGTCCTACAGTTCACGTAATTTATAACTACAAGGAAAATGCACCGGCTAATGATACCGCATGGAAAGAAATGGCTGATGCGGCTGTAACTGTTTTACCATTTATAGAAAAAAACTTTGGCAAATATCCTTACCCTCAATATTCATTTATACAGGGTGGTGATGGTGGCATGGAATATCCAATGGCTACGCTGCTTAATTCAAGCGGACTTGGAACTGCGTTTCATGAATGGATGCACAGTTGGTACCAGATGATGCTTGGTACAAATGAAAGTATGTACGCTTGGATGGATGAAGGTTTTACAGAATTTTCATCTCAGTTGGTAGATGATTATTACACAGAAAAAGTAAGAAGAGTAAAAGGTGCCAAAGATGCTGCAGGTATGCGTTATTATGATTCTGTTGGAGCAAGGTTGCCTTTGCATCATGCAGGTAGTTATGCTTCTTATTTTGCATTGGCACAAAGTAAAGTGGAAGAACCAATGACAACGCATGCAGATCATTACAATACCAATTTTGCATATAGTTTAGATGCTTACTCAAAAGGCAGCGTATTTGTAACTCAACTTGGATATATAGTAGGAGAGCAAACACGCAATAAAATTTTATTAGCGTATTATAACAAATGGCGTTTTAAACATCCTAATGCAAATGACTTTTTGCAGATAGCGCAAGATGTAAGTGGAATGCAATTGGATTGGTATAAAGAATGGTGGATAAACACTACCAAGAAAATCGATTATGGTATTGATAGTTTATGGGAAGAAAATGGCGTTTCAAATATTCGTTTAAAAAGAGTAGGGTTAGTGCCAATGCCTATTGATTTGGTTCTTACAAAAAAAGATGGATCTACTGAGATGCATACCATTCCTTTAAACCTAATGTTTGCTGCAAAGAAAGAGGATAATGGAGAAAAAATGATTGTAAATGAAGCGTGGAGATGGACACATCCTACTTATACTTTACAAATTAAAAATAGATTGACTGATTATAAAAAAATAGAAATAGACGCCACACAAAGAATGGCTGATGTAGACAGGAAGAATAATTTACTCGAATTAAACTGGTAAAAAAAGTATGGTAGAAATTACTATGCGCAGGATAACATTGGAAGATGTTCCTGCGCTTTCTTTTATGGCAAAAAAAACTTTCTACGATACATTTACAGGTACTTGTACAGAAGATGATATGAATCATTTTCTGCAGAAATATTACAATGAAAATGTACTGGCAAGCGAAGTGAAGGATACAGATATGGAATACTTTTTTGCAGAAATAAATAATGAGCCTGTAGGTTATATTTTATTTGCAGAAGCAAAAATAAATTTCGATGAAATAAAAGGTAGCAGTGCGTTAGAGCTTAAACGCCTATATGTAAATGCAGCATACCATGGCAAGGGGGTTGCTCAAAAGATGATGCAATTTTATTTAGATCATGCAGTTTCGCAAGGGTATGATGTAGGGTTTTTGGGTGTATGGGAGCATAATATGCGTGCACAAAGATTCTATCATAAGTATGGTTTTAAAGCCTCATCACATACGCACGATTTCCCAATAGGCAATACTCCACAAACAGATATTTATATGTGGAAAAACTTAAGTGAATAACTTATTGCTGTAAGCCTTCATGAAATTTTATGAGTAATTGTTGTAAGTCTGCCTGCTCATTTAATGGTAGTGTGCTAGCTTTATCAAACACATCATGGTAAGCAGCTATGCCACCCTTAGTATAAAAGAAAAATGATGGTACGCCTAATTCTGTAAACCAATGATGGTCGCTGTTGGCAGCTTTACCTCTTGCACCAATAGATACAAGATATTTATGTTTATCATTTATTTTATTCATCAATGCAAACTCTTTTGTAAACACAGAAGCGTTCACAACTGTTATACCATCTACTCCTGTACCTGCCAGATCTGTATTGGTAAGAAAGCGAATATTTTTTAATGGAACGAGCGGATGTTCAGTGTAATATTTGGACCCTAGCAAACCTATTTCTTCGCCAGCAAATAATATAAATGCAATAGAATATTTTTGTGGATGAGCCGCATAATATTTAGCAAGGCTAAGCAATAAAGCTACACCGCTTGCATTGTCATTGGCACCGGGAAAGTATGTGTGTTTACCCATCCCCCCGAGGTGATCGTAGTGGGCAGTAATAAAAATAAATGAGTCAGGCTTTTGTGTGCCGGGTACCACTGCACAAACATTGGAGGCATCAAATTTTTCTACAAATTTATTTTCGATGTCTACTTTAATTTTTTTGGGTGTTTCTGCAAACTTGTTATTATCGATTTGTATAAGTGTATAATCTCCTTCTTTTTGTTCAGCAGACCATGTGAGTTTGTTTTCGAAAGATAAAATTATTCCATGTTCTCTGTTTACAAAATGAGTGCTGTCACTTTGTTCCAATTTTGCTTTTGCCTTTATACCCTTGCTTTCTGGAGATACAATAAAATCAACTCCGGGTGTTAAACTTTTATCATTAATAGTTACTTCCATATCCCCCGGAAATGTATTGGCAGAATATGTAAAGGATTGTAGGAAATTTTTTTTATCGAGCGGTTTTAAACCAATGGTTTTAAATTCTTGAGCTAAAAAATCAGCTGCTTTTTTCATGCCATCTTTTGTATAACCTCTTCCCCAAAAATAAGGCGAAGTAAGTGTATCAACTATTTTGCGGTTGTAAGAAATGTCTTGAGCATATATAGCAACAGTTAAAAATATAAGTAAAACAGAAAGGATATATTTCATAAATATTTTTATGTAAATTAAATAAACAGTTGCTAAATAAATTATAATGTAACATTTACCTCACAGGCACATACAACATATATTTCTCTTCAAAATATTCTTCTTCAAATATTTTATTTATTTCCCACACATGTGGTTTGCAATTGCTTTCAAATATTTCCTGGTTTAAATCACCACCTTTCAAACATATCAATCCATTAGGTACATCTTTTTCAGCCTTTTTTGTTTTCCGAATAAGTTTTCTGCTCCAATGCCAAAGACTACCAAGCGGCGCAACGGCTCGAGATACTACCGCATCAAATTGCCTGTTCTTTATTTCTTCTGCCCTTGCCTGTTGAGTAGTTATATTTTTTATGCCTGCACTTTCTGCCACACCATTTACCACTTTTAATTTTTTACCAATACTATCTACCAAATGAAAAGTAGTTTCAGGAAAAAGTATTGCCAGCGGTACACCCGGAAAACCGCCTCCACAACCCAGATCCATTACTTCCATGCCTGGTTTAAATTCAAATTTTGTAGCAATACTCAAAGAGTGTAATACATGATGCAGATAAAAATTATCCATATCCTTTCGGCTGATAACATTTATTTTTTCATTCCAGTCTGTATATAATTCTTTTAATAAAGTAAGTTGCCTTTCCTGCTCAGGTGTAAAATCTGAAAAGTATTTTTTAATTAATTCCATCTGGAAATATTAATTTTTATGATTTTTTTTTATAGAGACCACAGACCACAGAAAAAAATTACAATATTATATTCTTTAAAACCTTAAAACTTATATATGCATTCCGATTCTTACAAACTGCTAACTCGTAACCCGCAACCTGTAACCCCAAACTGATCTTATTTCCAGCTCGCCTTAGGTTTCTTCAACAAAGATGGTGCAAATAAAATGTAGTAAAAAAACATCCATATTTCAAACAAAAGAAAGAAAGGAAACAAATCTTTTTCACCAAGTTTTTTCATTGTTTTTGCATACACTATTGTTTGCAAAATAAGCGTAGCGGCAAATATGGCAAGGCTTATTTTCCAATTATAAAAAAGGCAAGCAGCAATCAAAACAGGAAAGAATAAAAATTGAGAAAATGCATACAGACCCAATAAAAATTTGTGCATTGGTCTGTAATATTTAGACGTAGTATAGTGCCTGTTTTTTTGGCTTTTCCATTGTTGAAAGCTGGCAGCGGGTGCACTTAATGTAAAACTATCTTTATCAATATTTATTTTTACATTTTTTTTTGTGGCGGCTATATTTATAAAAAGATCGTCATCGCCACCGGGTATGTTGTTGTGTGCACTAAAGCCTTTGTGCCTGTAAAAAATAGCTTTTTTGTAAGAAAGATTTCTACCAACACCCATATATGTTGTGCCAGCAACGGCGTAGCTCATATACTGTAATGCGCTATGAAAAGTTTCCCATCTAATTAATTTATTCAGCAGTGTATTATTTTTATGATAAGCACCATAACCTAAAACAATTTCTGTATCATCTTCATAAACAGATTGCATGCTATCTATCCAGTTTTCGCTTGCCGGCACACAATCAGCATCAGTCAATAAAACAATTTCATGTTTAGCAGTTTTAATTCCAATGCTTAAAGGAAATTTTTTTCCGGGAATCATTTTTGCTTCCTGCGTCAACTCAACTATATGTAATTGCTTAAATTCTTTTCTAATTTCTTCCAGTAAATATTTTGTTTCGTCGTAGGAGTTATCGTTTACAACAATTACTTCGTGTGTACTTTTATAATCTTGAACCAAAACACCCGGAAGGTTTTTAGCAATATTGGCAGCTTCATCTCTAGCACAAATAATTACACTTACTGCATTGGTTCTATAAGAAGTTTTTGGCTTTGCTTTATAAAAAGCAAGTCTTGCAAAAAAGAAAGAAAAATAAAAAAACTTTACAAAAGCAATAAAACAAAAAAATATAAAAATTAGCAGTGGCCAATGCTGCAGTAGTTTGGTAAAAGTCATATCTGCAAAAATATGATTTTACAGCTATCCATAATTACCATTAAAAAATGATTGTTCATAATTATTTTTGAACAGTTTTATTTTTCATCTAATCTTTCAATAAACTATTTTTGCCGCTATGGCTGCATTAAAATTTAATTTAGAAATAACTGATAAAACATCCAAAGCCCGTGCGGGTACCATCATTACAGATCATGGTATTATTCAAACTCCCATCTTTATGCCTGTGGGTACGGTTGGTACAGTAAAAGCAGTTACGCAGCAACAGTTAAAAGAAGAAGTAAATGCACAAATAATTTTAGGCAATACCTATCATTTATATTTACGCCCAGGTTTAAATGTTTTAGAGGCTGCAGGTGGCCTTCATAAATTTAATGGGTGGGATAAACCTATTCTTACAGACAGTGGGGGCTATCAGGTTTTTTCTTTGGCCAATAGCAGAAAGATTACAGAGGAAGGTGTAGTTTTTAAATCGCATATAGATGGAAGTAAACATTTGTTTACTCCGGAAAATGTGATGGATACCCAACGAATTATTGGTGGTGATATTATTATGGCATTTGATGAATGCCCACCATTTCCCAGCGATGAAAAATATGCAAAAAACAGCATGGAGCTTACGCACCGTTGGCTTGATCGTTGTATAAAACATTTTAATAACACACCTGATAAATACGGTTACACACAAAATCTTTTCCCCATTGTACAAGGAAGTACTCATAAAGATTTACGGATTGCATCAGCAGAATTTATCGCTTCTAAAAATGCTGTAGGAAACGCCATTGGCGGGCTCTCAGTGGGTGAACCTATAGAAACAATGTACGAGTTTACCGAGCTGTGCTGCGATATATTACCTGTAGATAAACCACGTTATCTCATGGGAGTAGGAACCCCTTGGAATATACTTGAAAACATAGCACTAGGTGTAGACATGTTTGATTGTGTAATGCCAACCCGAAATGGTAGGAATGCTATGTTGTTTACATCAAAAGGCATCATCAATATTGATAATAAAAAATGGGAAAACGATTTTACAGTAATTGATGATGGCATCAATTGTCCAACCAGCAATTTCTATAGCAAAGCATATTTACGCCATCTTTTTAAAGGCAAAGAATACCTTGGTCTTACCATTGCAAGTGTACATAATCTGGCATTTTACATATGGCTTGTCACTGAGGCAAGGGCCCAAATTTTAGCTGGAACATTTACCGGCTGGAAAAACGAAATGGTGGTGAGGTTGCAAACAAGGTTGTAAATTATGTTAACGGTGAATATCTTTTTTTCATTTCATTTGTTATTACAAAAAAACCGCCATCAAAAAGAATGGCGGTTTTTTATTTAGGTAACTTATAGTTTAATTTTGTACAGCCAGGTTGTTGTACAGCAATTCACTAGCTGGAATTGGCCAAACATAGTTTTGTGCAGTTGGCGCTACACTTGGTGCACTTCCTTTTACAGGAAATGAAAGCCCTTGGCGTTGAATATCCCACATTCTGTGACCTTCACCCAACAATTCAATTCTTCTTTCATTAAGAATTAAATTGATTAAGTCTGTTTTGGTTAAAGGTGCAAACGTAGTAGTAGCATCGCTACGCTGGCGTACTGCATTTAAAATAGACAGTGCTCTTGCATCTACAACCGCAGACTGACGGGCCAAAGCTTCAGCTGTATTTAATAACACTTCTGCCCAACGTAAAATTGGAACATAGTTGTTTATGTCATCATTAAACTTTTGGTATCTGTTTGAAGATGTAACCAACACTTTTCTTGCATCCGTTGCTTTCCAGTTAGGATCTAATACGATACCAGCACCTGTATTGTTTAAACTAAACTCAGCATTGTGGTATAACGATAAACCGTTTTGCGTACCCGGAGCATTGGTGTTGTTCATGGGTAAACTAAATATAGATTCCAATGCCTGGTACGGACTACGAAATACATTGGTAAAATTTGCATTTAATGTGTGCGCTATTCCGCTAGTAGCGGTATAAGGAGGAGTTAGGGGTACTAATTTATTTCCTTCTGCAATTACATTTGGATAATCGCCCATTTGTAAATAAACCCTGGTCTTTAATGCAATAGCAGCATTACGATGTGCTCTTACTACATTATTTTCTGCCCCACCATTGTTTAGCGGTAAGTTGGCTTCAGCAAAAGTTAAGTCTGCCAAAATTTGTGAAAACACCTGAAGTTGAGTAGCTCTAACCAATGCCTCACCACCTGATGATTGATTGGCTACTAATCTTAATGGTACTCCCAAAGACGCTCCATTATCAGCGGCATAAGGTTTTTTACCGTAAAAGGTGGTTAAATAAAAATAGCTTAATGCTCTTAAAAATCTTAATTCTCCTCTGTAACTATTTGCCAGGGCAACACTGATTGTATTAGGGTTATCATCCAACCCTTTTAATACCACATTGGCTCTATTAATTGTTGAGTAAGCAATACTCCACATTCCTTCAACTTGGTTATCGGTACTTACAACACTATGATTCCAAATTTGAAGAGCAGTTACACCATTTCCTGTAACGTTTAGCCAGTCTTCACCTCTTGCATCACCATACACTATTGCACGTCCGCCTAAAAAATTTCCATTTTTTATACCGGTATACACACCTGTTACCTGTTGGGCGATACGATCAGCAGAACCGAAGGCCACTAAATCGCTTAAAAAAGTTTGTGGAACCGGGCTCAGTTTTTCTTTTTTACAACTTGAAAAAATAGCCAGTATGAAAATAAAGCTTATTATCTTATTTATTTTTGATCTCATAATTTTTAAATTTTTAGGGTTTTAAAATCCAACATTTACTCCAAATGTTAGGGTTCTTGTTTGGCCAATGGTGTTTCTATCTACTCCTGGGGTAAGTGCACTTCCGCCATTAACTGAAATTTCAGGATCACTACCAGGGTATTTTGTAATGATAAATGGATTTTGTGCCTGTATATAAAACCTTAAATTTTCAAGTTTTAATTTGTTAATCATTTTTTTATCAAGTGAGTAACCCAATGCTATGTTTCTAAAACGTAAAAAATTGGCATTAAACAAATTTGCATCAATAGGGAATGCAGAACCATTTGAAATATTATCGTTAAATATTACTTTTGGAAATTCAGCATTGTCTCCTGCTTTCTGCCATCTGTTTTTGATATCTACAGTATTGTTCCAAAATCTTTGATCTAACAATCCTGCACGGCTACCAAAATATACTTTGTTGCCTAAGCTGTATATCACATCTATGTTTAAATCAAATCCTTTAAAGTAAAAATTGTTTACTATACCGCCATATACTTTTGGTAAAGCATTGCCAGCCAAATATCCATCGGTAGCTAAATCAATAGCAGGTGCTGTACTTCCGTCTCTAAATGTCCACCTGTTAGTGGCCGAAAAATCAAACAATACATCTTGTCCTGCCTTATTTACAAAAACTCTGCGACCCGTAGCAGGATCTACACCATTGGTTTTAACCATAAAAAATTGACCAATGCTATTTCCCACTCTTGTTATGTTTGTTCTTTCTAATTGAGTAGTACCAATAATTTCTGTAACTCCAGGTGCCAACTCTGTAACTTCATTTTTTTGAGTTGTCAAATTAACTGTAACATCCCAACTGAAATCTCTTTTCTCTACAACTTTAGTATTTATATTGAATTCAAAACCTCTGTTGTACATACTCGCAGCATTTGCTGTGATGCTATTTCCTGGTATACCCATACTTGGAGGTGTAGGAACATTCAAAATTAAATTAGTCAATTTTGTGTTGTAATAACCTATTTCTGCAGTTACTCTGTTGTTAAACAACCCAACTTCAAGACCTAAATCAAACTTTTTACTCGACTCCCATCTCAAATTTTGATTACCTGCCTGGTTGAAGGTTAAAGAAGGATTTCCATTTCCATAGACCGGACCAGGACCATAGATTGATAAAGAGTTAAAATTAGAAACAGCTGATACACTTCCTACAGAACCTATACTTCCTCTTAACTTCATTTTATTCACTGTATTAGCAAATTGTCCTTTATAAAATTTTTCATCGCTAATATTCCAACCTGCGCTCACACCGCCAAAATTACCCCATTTTTTTCCTTCAGCATAGGCAGAATATCCATCTCTACGTCCATTAAGAGATAGATAATATTTGTTTTTATAATTGTAATTGACCCTGCTAAAAAAAGAAAGTAAATAATTTTCAGTTATAAAATTACCAACAGGATTATCGTTGAGTGTAAATGCTCCTTGATATTCATTGTAGAAAACATCTCCTAATCCGCTTCTGCTTGCTCCAAATCCATCTTGCTTTACAGCATTTTCTTCACTTCCTACAGTAACTGCAAGGTTGTGGTTGCTTTTTATTGTTGTATTGTAATTCAAAACGTTTTGAAAATTGGTAGTGTTTGCTTTTGCTAAAACTGAAAATGCTCTGCCATCATCCGTTAATGCTGTAGTCTGTATTCCATCTCCATGCAAAGAATTATAAAACGTTCTATCATCGGTGGTTAACCAGTTTACACCGTACTGAGTGCGAAATGTTAACCCTTTAAATAATCTAACTTCAGCACTGATATCGCCAATTAAATTATCAGCTGCAGATTTTATAATATTTAAATCTCTTACCATAGAAGGATTTACAAATCCTGAATTGAAAAGGTTTTTATTACGTCCAATCTGGTTGAAATTATTTCTTAAAGCCTGATTGTTCTGCCCAGTATATACCACATTTGGGTTGCCAACATAATTGTAAGAACCATCAGCTAAATAAGGGGATACATTAGGGGCTGTAACAAATGCCAAGCGGGCGCCACCAGCAGTAGAAAATGGAGTGCCGGGTAAAGAACCTGAGTTAGGACTCTGTGTATTACTACGGCTGTAATTAAAATTCCCTCCAATCTTTAACCACTCATTTGCCTTTTGCTCGATATTCATTCTAATTTGCTTTCTATCGAAAGTATTGGTTTGTAAAACGCCTTCTTGTTTGGTGTAGTTTGTGCTAAAAAAATATTTGGTTCCTGCGTTAGCACCACTTACGCTGATATTATTACTATGCTGTAAGCCTTTTTGATACACTTCATCTGCCCAACGAGTATCAACAGGTACTCCATTAATATTATCCATAAAAAACAAGGGAGACCCCGCTGCCGGTACTGTTAAACCAAGGCCCGGGATTAAACTTGCAGAGGGCATTACAAAGTTTGCATTTTTTATTGCTTCATTTTTAAGATCTACATAATCCTGTGCTCTTAATACATCAAAAACATTAAATGCTCTTGTTTGTCCTATCCAGGCATCATATGTAATTTTAGTTTTGCCTAGTTTCCCTTTTTTAGTAGTAATGAGCATTACTCCATTTGAAGCACGGCTACCATAAATAGCTGCAGATGCTGCATCTTTTAATATTTGTATGTCTTCAATATCAGAAGGGTTAATACTGCCTAATGCATTATTGGCTGCTAAGTTTGATGATGCATCCCCTGTTAATAATGGAACACCATCTATTACTACTAAAGGAAATGAGCCTCCGTTAATTGAATTGACACCACGAATACGCAATACTGGTGGATTATTTAAAACACCATTTGGAATAGTGATGTTTAACCCGGCAGCCTTTCCTTGCAAAGCCTGTTCAAAACTTTGTACAGGAATATTTCTTATTTTATCACTTCCTATAGTTGAAATTGCTGCTGTTACGTCTTTTTTACGTTGTGTTCCAAATCCTACTACTACAATTTCTTCACCTGTTTGGGTTTTAGATACTAACCCAATAGTATAACTGTTTGCAGAATTTACAGAAATAGTTTGTGTTTCGTAACCTACATAACTTACAGTTAAGCTGTTGGTTTTACTTGTAATTGAAATTGAAAAAGAACCATCTGATGATGTTATAACTGTGCTTCCACCTCGTGCTTCTACGTTTGCATTGGCTAAGGCATTTCCAGTTTTTTCATCTGTTACCTTTCCGGTAATGGTTCTGTTTTGTGCATAGGTGGTTACACCATTAATAATTAAAATAAAAAGCATCAAAAAAAATTTGACGTTTTTATTCCATTTTGCAAAGTCCGTTTTCAGGGTCTTGTTTTCTGTCATAAAATGGGGGTTTAAATTTTGGTAAAGTTTTGGTTTAGTTTAACTCGAAGTTAACAAAAAATTATTTTTTCATTAACAATTTAATAATATGTCATGCAATTAGGAGAATTTTTTTGATCAAGCTTATGGAAACCCCTTTAGTATTGATATTTTATGAACTAGAATTCTATAATATTTTAGGAATTATTGTTATTTCTGTAATCTGATTCTTTTATTTGTATTTTCAAACCAGTTACAATAAAGATTATTCCTGTATTGGGTGTATTAGTTTAATATAAAAACTAAATCGTTTGTATCTTTATAAATCAGTCTGTTCCATAAAATGTTCAGCAATTAGTGGATGAATTTTTATACAAAATTTTTTGTTTTTGTTGCATTCTTAATAAACGGTTTTTATGCAAATGCTCAAACTTGTCAGGGTAGCTTGGGTGATCCTATTGTAAATTTTAATTTTGGTTCCGGTAGCAATCCTGGTCCTGCACTTGCTGCCACTACTTATACTTTTTTTGGTAACGATTGCCCTACTGATGGCTCTTACACTATTAGAACAAATACAAACAGTTGTTTTGGTAATACCTGGCATATTGTAAACAGTGATCATACAGGCAATGCAAATGGATATTTTATGCTTATAAATGCCTCGGTACAACCAAGTGCATTTTATATAGATACAGTGCGTGGCCTTTGCCCCAACACTACTTACGAATTTGCCGCCTGGATAATGAATGTATTGAAACCGACAGCATGCAATGGAAACGGTAACCAACCAAATATTACTTTCTCATTAGAAAAAACTGATGGCACAGTTTTACAAACGAACAGTACAGGAAATATACCTTCAACACAAACGCCTACTTGGAACAGACAACCATTTTTGTTCACCACCACCAATGCAGTATCAGATGTCGTTTTGCGGATGGTGAACAATGCACCCGGCGGTTGTGGTAATGATTTAGCTATAGATGATATTACATTTAGACCTTGTGGTCCATTACTTACACCAACCATTACAAACACAGGAAACCAAACTGCTTCCGAATTTTGTAAAGGAGAAATTAAATCTTATACTTTTAATTGTACAGTGTCTGCTGGGTTTACAAATCCTGAATATCAATGGCAACAAAGTTTTAATGGTAGTGCCTTCACAAATATTGCCGGTGCAAACGCCACGACCTTACAAGAACAATACCCCTCCAACAGCCCAGTTGGAATATATACATATCGATTAGTGGCAGCTGAGGCAGGTAATATTTCATCAATGCAGTGTAGGATACTATCTGCTCCTATCACCATTACCATTAAACCTTCACCTGTTGCAATTGTTTCAAGCAATTCGCCTATTTGTCAAAATGATACCATAAAATTTTCTGCCTCTGGTGGAAGTATTTTTGACTGGCAAGGCCCTAATGGATTTACTTCCACTAGTGCTAATCCAATCATTACAAATGCTCAGTTTACAAACCAAGGGAAATACTACATAAAAGTTACTGATGTTAATGGATGTAGTGTATTGGATTCAACAATTGTTGCATTAAGCCCAGCTCCTTCAGCTGTTGTTTCATTTGCGGATTCTACCATTTGTTCCGCTGAACAAATTTTACTCTCTGCTGCTGGAGGAATTGATTATAGCTGGAATCCGGTTCAAAATCTTACTTCTCCGAATCAGGCAAATACATTTGCAAATCCTATTTCAAGTATAAAATATATTGTAACAGTAAAAAATGCAGGAGGTTGTACAGACACAGCATCTGTAAACTTAAATGTAGTAAAAAAGCCTGTAGTAAACGCTGGACCAGATCAAACAATTATTGCAGGAAAGATGGTTAGTTTGGCTGGAACTATTATGGGCGACGCAGCTTCATTTGAGTGGAGTCCCAATCAGTTTATAAATGATGTAACCATCTTAAACCCACAAGTAAATCCTCCTATAGATTATCAATATATTTTATCGGCTGTTGGTCCCAACAACTGTGGCATTTCCATAGATAGTATGCAGATAAAAATATTCAATGGCATTTTCATTCCCAATGCATTTACACCAAATAAAGATGGAAAAAATGATACTTGGAATGTCCCAGCTTTAGAAGCATACCCACTACATACATTAGCAATTTATAATAGGTTTGGAGAACTAGTATTTGAAAGACAGAAAAGTTTTTTACCATGGAATGGTATGTTTAAAGGCACTATTTTACCACCTGGAGCCTATACATATGTAATTGATTTAAAAAATGGAAGTGCGTTGTTAAAAGGAACTTTGTTATTGCTGAGATAAATAATTATTGAAGAAATAACATTTATCCTTAAAATACTTTTAAAAGATCATCGTTATTTTATTTGTGATTCTATTAAATTAAATAAATCTGAAAACATTTATCTTTATTTAAATCAATTATCTGAAATGAAAAATTTCCTTAGCAGTTTATTGTTTACTTTTTTGTTATCAAGTATTTCCTTTGCGCAATCAAATACAGTACAGCAAAATGGTTTACAATCAAAAGATGCTCCCGTAGATGTGAGTATTGCAGATTTTAAAAAGAATATGTTAGCGCATGAAATTGTCGTTTTTCGTAGCCAGCTTACTCAGAAAGAGTACCAGGGTATGAGTCAGGATAACGGTAAATTTTCTCTTCGTTTGCCTGCAGGGGATAAATATGAAATTTTCATTTTGGGTTTTAAAGATTCCACCAGCTACAATATTTTAACTATACCACCACTTGCAGCAAATGCTACCTATAAAAATCCTTTTGTCGTAGATATCCAGTTTCAGCCGGCAAAAACTTTTGTACTGGAAGATGTAAATTTTGAAACCGGTAAAGCAGATTTAAAAATAGAATCATTTCCTGTATTGGATGAATTGGTAGCCTATCTTAATCGTAAAGATGATGAAAGAATAGAAATTGGAGGGCATACAGATAATGTGGGGAAACCCGCTGCCAATATTTTATTATCAATGGAACGTGCCAAAACCGTGATGGCTTACATAATTACAAAAGGTATTGATGCTAATAGACTTACTGCCAAAGGATATGGAAGTGCTGTGCCTGTTGCCTCCAATGCTACCGCTGCAGGCAAAGCACAAAACAGGAGAACGGAAGTAAAGATTTTGGAGTAGGAGTTCAGATACCCTGTTGGTATTTGTGATTTGTCGATGTATTGAAAAATTTGATCAAGTTCGAGACGGGCAGAATCTGTTTGTCCAAAGCCTACTAAAGTGAATGATGCAAAAAAAGATAATAATAAATATTTTTTCATGATTATGTTTTATTTATAATTTTTTATCGAAGCGGCCATCGGTTACTGTTATTGTATTTCCATTTGTTTTTACTAATCTAAACTCAAATATCCCTGAGAAAATACCTTGTTGTATATCATATTTAGTCAGTTTAATAAATCCAGTGCAGCTTACATCAGGATCCCAAGATCTGACATAAACTAAATCTTTAATATAGGTGAAGCCAATACTTAGTTGGGTTAGGTTCGAGTAAACAAAATCGGATTTAAAATTTGTAGAATCAAAGCCAATTAAAATGGATTCATCAATATGAGATTGTATTTGGATTTGGACGGATTTAATCCCTATGTTACCTCCGTTAGCTGGATCATAATTTAGCTTAAAGCTCGGGTCGCATAAAATGTTACAGTCATTCCGTTGTGCCACCCATGCTTTGCCATTTACAAGGCAACCAAATGTGTTTGCTCCAGTTTGTGTTGCGGGTGGCAGTTTTTCTAATTCGGTAAGATCTTTATCTTTTTTACAGGCTGCTAACATATTTGCAAAAGCAAATAGTACTAACAATATTTTTATTCGTTTCATGTTTAATGATTTAATTAAAAAATAACAATTTGAATGCATTCAACTATGCCTCGGTGGTAAGCAGGTTATGCAAAAACAGGTATTGCGTATGCAATGGCTAAGTGTGAAATCCGTTCTGCCTCCTTTTGTTTGGTAGGGTTTTGCCATGGGTGTTTTTTCTCAATGCGTAATAAATATAAAGCTTATTTTGGAGCAGTCTATTTACAAATGTCAAGAAATGAGTGATTAAGAGGAAAATAATATAATGATAAGTAGCCATTTTTGAAGAAATGTATTATTTGGTTAAATTATTAAAATATTAATCCTATCTTTGCGCTCCGAAAATTATGGCTAAGCAAGCACTCATTAAACAAGATGGATCGATAGTAGAAGCGTTAAGCAATGCTATGTTCAAAGTAAAATTGGAAAATGGTCACGAAATATTGGCCACCATCTCAGGAAAAATGAGAATGCATTACATCCGTATTTTGCCGGGCGATAAAGTGGGAGTAGAAATGAGTCCTTACGATCTTACAAGAGGAAGAATCATTTTTAGGTATAAATAAGTATTGAATTTTATAAAGAATAAGTAAAACAAATTATCATGAAGGTAAGAGCCTCCATTAAAAAACGCAGTGCAGATTGCAAAATTGTGAGAAGAAAAGGGCGTCTGTATGTTATAAACAAAAAAAATCCTCGTTTTAAGCAAAAGCAGGGATAAAATTGTAAGATTGATGCTTTAGATTTTAAACTGCACATCAATCATAAATATTAAATAATAAATCTAAAATAGTATTATGGCTCGTATTGCCGGTATTGATCTGCCAAAAAACAAAAGAGGTGAAATTGGACTTACTTATATTTATGGTATTGGTCCAAACACTGCTAAATACATTCTTGAAAAAGCAGGTATTGACATCAACAAAAAAGTAAACCAATGGAATGACGAAGAGCAAACTGCTATTCGTAACATCATCAGCGGCGAAATTAAAACGGAAGGTGCTTTGCGTAGCGAAACCCAAATGAACATTAAGCGTTTGTTGGATATTGCTTGCTACCGTGGCCTTCGTCACCGTAAAGGTTTGCCTCTTCGTGGCCAGCGTACTCGTACAAACAGCCGTACAAGAAAAGGTAAGCGTAAAACAGTTGCCGGTAAGAAAAAAGTAGCTAAGAAATAATAAATAAGTTCGATTTACGAATTTTGAATGAAGAATTGTAGGAAACTATGTTCTGTATTCAACATTCGTAATTCT
>JANPIF010000216.1:0-2605 GCA_031424845.1 Ferruginibacter sp. | reverse complement strand
AAATAAAATTCTAATTTTTCTATAACACTTCTTTTCTCTAATTGGTTTTCAAGAGAGTGAAAATGGAGTAAAAAATTTAAGATAGATTGAAAATAAATCAAATCCTGATTTTCAATAGAAAAATTCTTTTGTATTTCTATTGCTTTACTTTTTAAAATGATTAACCTTTTTTCCATTTATCAAAAAGATTCTTTTAAGTATATTATATTTTTTAAACTTAGGCATAAGATTCAAAAGAAATTTTCAATAAATCATAAAAAACTGTTCTTCCATCAGTATTTCCCAGTGCTTCACTGCAGGCTCTTTCAGGGTGAGGCATCATACCGAATACATTGCCTTTTTCATTTTTTATACCAGCAATGTTATTTGTAGTACCGTTGGGATTATGGTCATCGTGTATACTTCCATCTGCATGGCAGTAACGGTAAATAATTTGATTGTTTTCTTCCAGTTTATTCAATACTTCATCCGATGCATAATAAAGCCCTTCTCCGTGGGCAATTGGTATCATTAATGGTTCGGCGTTTTCATTATTCGTATTTTTTATAAACACGTTTTTGCAAATAAACTGTTGGTTGGCATTTGCTAAAAGAACACCGGGTAATAAACCACTCTCACACAATATTTGAAACCCATTGCATACGCCTAACACTTTTCCGCCATTGTTTGCAAAAGTAATAACGCTTTGCATCATTGGACTAAAACGAGCAATAGCTCCACAACGCAAATAATCGCCATAACTAAAACCGCCGGGCAGCACAATACAATCATCTGTTGTAAACATAGAAAGGTCGCTGTCCTTATGCCAAAGTTGTATTACTTCCTGCTGCAAATCATTTTGCAAAGCCTCTACCATATCTCTATCACAATTAGAACCCGGAAACATTACTACGCCAAATTTCATTGGTGGGAGTTTTTAATTTGAGCAGCAAAAATAATGGATTTGGAGTTATGGGACGAAGGTGACTTATTGCACATCTTCAATATTGGTATCAAATCATATTTGGGGATTATAAAACTTAAAAAGTAAAATTCATCCACATTCAAAAAGCCCCTCGAAAGCATGATGTGCTAATTCCCCTCCCTCGGAGGGGTGGCCCTCAGGGCCGGGGTGGTTTCCTTATTGGCAATCAAAAAACTTAAAAATCAAAACTCATCTCCATTCAAAAAGCTCTAAAAATCGTGATGTCCAAATTCCCCTCCCTCGGAGGGGTGGCCCTCAGGGCCGGGGTGGTTTCCTTTCTTTATATTTACACTAACGACTTTTATTTTATTCCAAACTCCCCAATAATATAGTCCTCCAACCCCATCATTACTGTTTGTATATGACTCTTTACATCCCAATCTAAAATTCGATAAACTTTTAATCCCAGACTTATAAAATATTGTTCTCTTCCAGTATCGTATTCATTTTTATGATCGTGGCTAGTTCCATCTATCTCGATAATTAATCCCAACGCCTTCACATAAAAATCAACAATGTAGTTTCCGATAATTCGCTGCCTATCAAAATCTATCTTATAAAAAATTCCTTTGTGAACTTGTTGCCAAAATAGTACTTCTGACAATATTCCGGCTTGCCGTTTTTCTTTCGCTAATTGTTTTAATGCAAGGTTGCAAGGCAAATTCTCAACGAAATTTCTTCCGATAGCAACATTATTTATTGTTGTTAATATGGTTGTATCTGTTTGCAAAATGCATTTTCTAATTAATTGTTATTACCACCCCGGCCCGCTGGGCCACCCCTCCAAAGGAGGGGAATTAGCAGCCCACTTCATTCGCAAGAACACAATTATTATCAAGCCATATCAACCTTGCGTCTTTGCCCAATCTGCCATGTAACTTTCTAAAATAATTAATGGTACTGACCCAACTGATAAAAGCGCATCATGAAAGTTTTTTATTTTAAACTTTGCTCCAAGTTGCTTTTGATATTTTGCTTTTAACTCCTTTATTTTTAGCTCGCCAATTTTATAAGAAAGTGCCTGACCGGGGTTTGCCATATAACGTTCTGTTTCAGATACAGATCCTTGTTCAGCTCTTCCACCTTTTTCCATCATGTATTTTATAGATTCTTCCCTTGTCATTTTACCTGTATGCAAACCCACATCTGTCACTAATCTGATTGACCTGAATAACTCAGATTTTAGGGCTGCTAATTTTTGGTAAGGGTCTTTATACAACCCTAATTCTTCACCCAATGATTCAGTATATAATGCCCATCCTTCTGAAAAAACAGAGTAACCGGCATACTTTCTTATTTTAGGTGTGTTGGCATTTTCATGCTGTACAGATAATTGAAAATGATGCCCGGGAATTGCCTCATGTAAAAAAAGATTTTCAGTACCTAATTTATTATAAGTGCTTGCTTTGATAATTGGCACATTAAAATAACCCGGTCTGCTGCCGTCTTCAGCACCAGTTTGGTAATTGGCTGCAGAAGTAGCGGCTTTAAATTTATCTATGGCCTTTACTTCAAATGCTGCCTTGGGAACGATGTTAAAAATCTTTTGCAGGTTGGGTTGTATGATTGGGAGAATGGCTCTAAAACTATCAAGCACTTGCTCATCTGTAATGTATGGGAAAAACTGTTTTTCAGTTAATG
>JANPIF010000215.1:0-4027 GCA_031424845.1 Ferruginibacter sp. | reverse complement strand
AAGTTGGTCCTATCCCTTTTAAAGTACTACCAATTTTTTCTGAACCTTTGCTTTGTTCACTAGCCTTATCTAGCGCACGGTGAGTAGGTAATATTAAATGAGTACGCTCACTTATATAAAGATTTTTTTTATAGTCAACTCCAAATGCAGCTACCGACTCACATTCTTTTTTGAGGGTAACAGCATCCAACACCACGCCATTCCCAATAAGGTTTATTTTATCTGCATGAAAAATACCGCTTGGTATTTGGTGCAATACAATTTTTTTATCATCAACATACAAGGTGTGGCCTGCATTTGGACCACCTTGAAACCTCGCAATCACATCATAATCTTTAGCAAAAAAATCTACAATTTTACCCTTCCCTTCATCGCCCCATTGTAATCCTAAAATAACGTCAACCATAATAATTTTATATTTTTAAGTTCAATTTTTCATTTCTTTTGGGGCCGTCTTCAGCTACCAATATTCAGCATATGTTCGGGCTGTTCGCTGCAAGTCCTCACTCGTTCCTCGTTCCGGGCTTTTCGCTTCCATCCCGCAGCCCTTCAGCGGTATTTTTTCAATTAAGCAATATTCAAAGCGAGTTATTTTTTTTCAAAAATTTTAAATTGCTAAAAGAATATTCTCACAAAGCGTAAAAGTAAAATGAAAAAAAACAATAAACTAAAATAATAAAAGAAGTTATTTTTTTATTTACTCACTATTTGTTTATATGTAAATATCGACGTAGATATATTCCAATAAAAAATCAAAAAAACATCAATAAAAAAGGGCTACCTCAGTAAAATTGAGATAGCCCTTACAAATTTTATTAGAAGAAATTATTTTCCTCCACTCATTTTTGCTTCTATACTAAGAGTAGCATGAGGTACGGCACGTAACCTTGCTTTATCAATTAATTTACCCGTAACACGGCATACACCATAAGTTTTATTTTCAATGCGCATCAATGCTTTTTCCAAATGATCTACAAAAGTAATTTGGCGACTAGCCATTTGGCTAAGTTGCTCTCTTTCCATACTTAAGCTACCATCTTCCATAGTCATATATCTACCATCTCCTTCATCTCCACCCATATCATCTTTGCGTGTAATTAAACCTTGTAAATATGCTAATTCTTTTTTAGCAGAACCTAATTTACGTTGTATGAGTTCTTTAAATTCTACTAAATCTGCATCGCTGTACATTACAATAGGTGCACCAGGGTCAACGGGGGCTTTATCCAAAACAGATTTAGTAAAATCTGGTTCGTATTTACGGGATGTTTTTGTATTTATTTTTGGTAATACCACAGGTTTTTGAACGACTGGTTTTGCAGGAGGTGTTTTTGTAACTGCCTTCTCTGGCGCTTTTACTGTTGCTGCCTTTGCAGGTGCTACAGGTTTAGCAACCTCTTTCTTCGTATCTGTCTTCTTTGTCAATATATTGGGTTGTTTTTGAGTACCTACATTTTTAGCCAATGTTTTTGCAATACTCTTATTAATAGATTGAACGGTAACTTTTGCTGCTGGCTTTACAGCGGGTACTACCGCTTTGCTAGGTGTATTTTTTGCTACTGCTTTATTTGCTATCGATTTAGATGCAGGTTTTTTAGTAGCTAATTTTACAGCCGCTTTAGATGAATTTTTAACTACTGGTTTTGGTGCAGGTTTTTTAGAGGCGACTTTTGCAACAACTTTGGCTACTGGCTTCTTTGCTACTGGCTTAGCGGCAGCTTTTTTTGCAGGAGCAACTTTTTTTGCAGGAGCAACGTTTTTTGCTGGTACAGCTTTTTTAGCTGGTACAATTTTTTTTGAAGGCGCAGTTATAACTTTCCCTTTGGGGGCAGTTTTTTTTGCTACTTGTTTTGCAGGTGCTTTTTTGGTCGCCATAAATACTTGCTATTTTTTTATAACATTTACTTTTAATATGGCATCATTTACTTCAATTTGAGTGCCTTGTTGTAAATCAGGGACAAAAATCAAATTATCTGCCAAAATTTCCGTGCAAATATAGTCTTTAAATTGAATTAATGATGCTTGTAATGCTTCATTTTCAGACACTACTACTTCTACTCTGTCTGTAAGTTCAAAGCCACTGTCTTTTCTTAAATTTTGTACACGGTTTACAAATTCACGGGCATTTCCTTCGTTTTGAAGTATTTCGGTAATAGTTATATCAAGAGCTACGGTTAAAGTTCCTTTAGATGCTATTTCATAACCAGGTATTTCATCAGTAATAATATCAATATCCTCTGCATTTATGATAATTTCTTCATTATCCTTCGCTATTGTCTCTTTATTTAAAAGATAATTCCCTTCCTGTACTTTTTCAATAGTTAGATTATCAAATTTCTCAATTTCCGTAGCAGCCCACTTCATTTTAGCTCCTAAACGCTTACCCAATGTTTTAAAATTTGCCTTAGCTTTTTTCTTAATAAAATCATTATCAGCATTTAAAATCTCTACTTCCTTGATATTTGTTTCTGTTTTAATAATATCTTCTATCAATTTTATATTGCCAGCCATCTCGCCGTCTTGCGCTGGAATAAATATTTTTTGTAAAGGCTGCCTTACTTTTATATTTACCTTTTTTCGGAGAGAAAGTACCAACGACGATGCATCTTGTGCCAACTGCATTCTTTTTTCCAGTGCGGGATAAATAACTGATTCATCTGCCTTTGGGTAAAAGCTATGGTGCACACTTTCATGCTCCATTCTATTGGTAGCCTTATTTAAGTTTTGATATAACCATTCTGCGAAAAAAGGTGCAATAGGTGCTATTAACCTACTGATGGTTTCCAAGCATTCGTACAATGTTTGATAAGCCGCTATTTTATCATGCTCATATTCACCTTTCCAAAATCGGCGACGGCAAAGGCGCACATACCAGTTACTTAATAATGTATCTACAAATTCTTCAATAGCTCTGCCTGCTTGTGTAGGTTCATAAGCATCAAAATTTTCAGTAACCGTTTTTATCAAAGTGTTTAAAGATGATAAAATCCATTGGTCTATCTCAGGCCTTTTACGTAATGGAATATATTCTTCGCTAAAAGTAAATCCATCTACATTAGCATATAAAGCAAAAAACTGATAGGTATTATATAATGTTCCAAAAAATTTACGTTGTATTTCTTTTATTCCTTCTTCATCAAACTTAAGGCTATCCCATGGCGAAGCATTTGTAATTAGATACCACCTAGTAGCGTCTGCCCCATAAGAATTTATGGTAGCAAAAGGGTCAACAATATTTCCTAACCTTTTACTCATTTTCACGCCATTCTTATCCAATACAAGTCCATTACTTACCACCGTTTTATAAGCTACACTATCAAACAATAATGAACCTAAAGCATGTAAAGTATAAAACCAGCCACGGGTTTGGTCCACACCTTCTGCTATAAAATCTGCCGGAAAAGCAGCATCTTCTGGCTGACCAAATAAAGGAGAATTTTTATCTTTTGTATGGTATTTCCAAAAGTTTTCTGTGCTTAATTCTCCGTATTCGTTAGAACTTGCATTGGGTAAACCCCACTGTGCATAGGGCATTGCACCGCTATCAAACCAAACGTCAATTAAGTCAGGTACACGTTTCATCGGTTTGCCAGTGGCAGAAACTAAAACTATATCATCTACATATGGTTTATGTAAATCTAATAAACCTTCATGCAAATAATGCCTGTTGGTTTCTCCACCTAATATTTCAGCAGCTTTTTTTATCTCATCATTCAATTCAGCAATACTGCCAATGCAAATTTCTTCCTCTCCATCTTCTGTTTTCCATATGGGCATGGGCGTTCCCCAAAAGCGGGAGCGACTTAAATTCCAATCGACCATATTCTCTAACCAGTTACCAAAACGACCGGTACCTGTACTTGCAGGTTTCCAATTGATGGTTTTATTAAGTTCCACCATTCTATCTTTTACAGCTGTGGTTTTTATAAACCAAGCATCTAAAGGGTAATAAATAATAGGCTTATCTGTACGCCAGCAATGCGGGTAACTATGGTCATATTTCTCAACTTTAAAAGCACGGTTTTGG
>JANPIF010000214.1:0-13246 GCA_031424845.1 Ferruginibacter sp. | reverse complement strand
TTTTTGTCCATGCAGGTATTGTATTATTTAATGGCTTTTCTGTAACAACTTCTTTTGGTTCTTCATTCTCTTCCCATTCTTTTACTTCACTAACTGGTTCTTCAACTTTTGCATTTACATCTTTAAAATAAATAGGAACCGGCAAAAATTTACAAAACTTTTCTAAAATACTTTTTACTTTGTACGGCTCTAAAAACTCTTTGCTTTCTTCATTAATGTGCAAAATAATATCTGTACCACGCAATTCTTTTTCAGCAGGCTCCAAAGTAAATTCAGGGCTACCATCACATTCCCAACGAACCGCAGTTGCCCCCTCTTTAAAACTTTTTGTAACCACCTCTACTTTTTCACTCACCATAAAAGACGAGTAAAAACCTAATCCAAAGTGTCCAATAATATTATTTTCATTCTGGCCTTTGTATTTTTCCAAAAACTCTTCGGCTCCGCTAAACGCTACCTGGTTTAAATATTTATCTACTTCCTCTTCTGTCATACCCACCCCCCGATCACTAATAGTCAATGTCTTTTTTTCAGCATCCAAACTCACATCAATTCTTAGTTCACCAATATCCCCTTTTGCTTCACCAATAGAAGACAGCGTTTTTAGTTTTTGAGTAGCATCTACAGCATTACTTACCAATTCTCTGATAAAAATGTCGTGTTCACTATAAAGAAATTTCTTTATTATCGGAAAAATATTCTCCGTTTGTACCCTGATACTTCCTTTTTGCATATAAATTATTTATTATGTTCATACTCATTTGTCAAACTAAATGCCATTGTACCATATGCTGACAGGTTGTCAAAAACTGTTGATAAATTAATTCCATCAAAATGAGTAGTGGCTTAATTAATGCTGCTATTTTCGCACATTAAAATTCATCAGTTAAATCCCCATTTCAGCATGAGAAAATTATTTACAATTAAGTATTTATTGCCTTTAGTTTTTTTTACAATTTCTTTTTCAAATTTATTTGCTCAGGCATTAATAGAAGACTTCAGTTACACAACGGGGACATTACTTACTGCTAATGGATATACAGCAATAAGTGGAGCTGGAACAAACCCTATTACCGTTTCAACTCCAGGGTTAAGTTTTGCGAGTTCTCCATCATCCAATGTAGGCAATGCAGTTACTATGACAACATCGGGTGAAGATGTAACAAAAACTTTTTCGCCAACAATCAATTCAGGAAATGCTTATTCATCTTTTTTAATTAATGTCACATCTGCTCAGGCAACGGGCGATTATTTTTTCGCATTATATGATGGGGGATTTAAAGGAAGAATATGGATAAGAAGCAGTGGGGCAGGTTTTGTTTTTGGAATATCTAAAAATAGTAATACTGTATCTTATGAAACTACTGTAAGAAATTTTTCAACTTCTTATTTAGTAGTATTAAAATATACATATAACCCAGTTGCTACAGATGATGTAGTAAGTTTGTTTGTAAATCCTGTATTGGGGTTTACTGAACCTACTGCTACAATTGCTGCAACAACAAGTGGTGGAGCTGCAGATGCAGTAACATTAGATAGAATCGCATTACGTCAAGGTACAGGAACCAGCGCCTCTGCACAAATTGTAGATGCTTTTCGTGTCGGTACCACATGGGCATCAGTTACTCCAGTTGCATCACCCACCATTACATCTATTTCTCCTACCAGTGCAACCGTAGGTGACCCAGGTTTTACACTTACAGTAAATGGTACAAACTTTGCAAATGGTAATTCGACCGTTACCTGGAATGGTGCTACAAGAACAACCACATTTGTAAGTGCTACACAATTAACTGCAGTCATTCCATCAACAGATTTATCAGCTGCAAGCACAATTCCTGTGGGTGTGACTACCACGGGCGCTGCAGCCGTTTCAAACACACAAAATTTTACTATTAATGCTGCATCTGGTGGAACTTTTACATTGGTTACGCCATTGCCTTCTTTTGGCAATGTATGCAGCAACACCACTTCGGCTACAGATTCCTTCACCATTAGTGGCAATAATCTTAATGGCTCCGCCATTACTGTTTCAGGCCCTGCAGGATACACATTTTCAGAAAGTGCAAGTGGTACTTTTAATTCAACCACCGCATTAACTTATACAGGTACATCATTTTCTAACAAAAAAATTTATGTACAGTTTACGCCTACTGCAGTACAATCGTATGATGGCAATATCATTGTAAATGGTGGAGGAGTTACTAATTATCCCGTTCCTGTAACAGGCTCAGGCGTAAATGATGCACCATTTGTAACAACCAATGCAGCATCTGTTGTTGGTGCGACTACCGCTACTATTGCGGGTACTATCTCTTCTATTGGTTGTGCGCCAATAACTTTTTATGGTTTTGAATACAGCACGGTTTCAGGATTTCCTAACGGTACAGGTACTGTGGTTTCATCATCCAACATAAGTGGAGGAAATTTTAGCGCAACGCTTACAGGGCTTGCACCCAATACAAGGTATTATTACAAAGCTTTCGCTACAAATAATAATGGCACTACATACGGAAGTCAATTTGCTTTTACAAATACCGCCCTGCCTGTTCCGATGGCTTCACAACCGGGGCTTAGTTTTACAGAGACCTTTGCAGATATTGCCAACTGGAGCAATTTTTTTATTACAGGTATAGGTGCAAATCATTTTACAGGATTAGGTGCAACCGGTACTGGCGGTATTCCAAATGGTACAACGTTGACAGCTTCAACATTTAGTTTTCAAAATAATAATCCAGGTCCGCCAGTTACACCAAGTACGAGTGGTGGGGTTCATAGAGGAACAGATCAGATCCCTCCAACGGAGTCTATTGTTTTATTATCTACTAGCTCGCCAGATAATACTACATCTGCTGCGATAGATTTTTACATGGATTTTACAGGAGTAAACGCAGGTACTTTAAGTTTTGATTATGCTGTTGTAAATAATTCTACCGGTAACAGAAACGGTTCTTTGAGAATATATGCTTCAGTTGATGGAATAACTTTTACCGAAATTACTTTTGCAAGCGTTTTAAATTTTATAAATAATGTGCCACTGAGTGGTTCTAAAACAAATATTGCATTACCTGCCATTTTTAACAACAGCGCTACTGCAAGGCTACGTTTTTACTACCACAATGGTGATGCTGCTGTTGGTTCAGGCTCTCGCCCAAAAATTAGTATTGATAATTTAAATGTAACTGCAGTAGCCAGTACACCATGCGCTACGCCAACTGCACCTGCAACTTCATTGGTATTTGGCAGCATTACAGATACTACTATTGCTGCAAATTTTACTGCTGCAAATCCTGCAACAGATAGTTATCTCATTGTGATGAGTACCAATAGTACGCTTACAGGTAATCCATTAAACAACCAAAACTATGCGGTGGGAGATAATGTAGGTGATGGAACCATTATTTCAAAAAGTACAACCACATCTTTTACGGCTACAAATTTAAATCCACTTACAACCTATTATTTCTTTGTATTCCCAATGAATGCAATTTGCACAGGTGGACCATTATATTATACTACTACTGTTCTTACTGCTTCAGCTACAACGGTTGCTGGTTTACCTAATTGTATTGCTCCATCTGCTCAACCTACCAATTTAATATTTGGTACAACTACCAGTAGCAGTATTGATGGGTCATTTACTGCCACTACTGCAGATAAGTATTTAGTGGTAAGATCTCTTTCTGCAACTTTAGGAGCTGACCCTGTAAACGGACAAAATTATAATACCGGCAATATTATTGGCAATGGTACGGTGGTTCAAACAAGTTCTACTACTACATTTACAGCTAGTGGCTTAGCACCAAACACAGCGTATTACTTTTTTGTATTCAGTTTAAATTCACAGGCATGTGTAAATGGTCCGATATATAATATCAATGCTCCATTAACAGCTACACAAAGTACTATTCCGCTTCCATTGTGTGTAACACCGGCAAATCAACCAACCAGTTTAAATTTAACGGCTTCAAACAACCAGGTTTCAGGAACGTTTGCAGGAGTAGCAGGGGCAGATGATTATTTAGTTATAAGAACTACATCAGCTACATTAACAGCAACTCCAACGGATAATACTGATTATGCAGTAGGTGATGCATTTGGAAATGGAACAGTTATTTCAAATAATGCCAACAGATCATTTCTGGCTACCAACCTAACCAACGGAACCATGTATTATTTCTATGTATTTGCTGCAAATAAAACATGCTCCGGCGGTACAAAATATGCAACACAATCTCCCCTTACTGGTAACACAATAACTACTAACAATCCTTCTAATAATTATTATTTTGGGTCATTACATTCTCACTCAGATTATTCAGATGGCAATGCAGATAACCCAGGTTTTATTCCAACACAAGATTATGATTATGCAAAAAATTCTCTTTGTATGGATTACCTAGGCATATCTGAACACAACCATTTTTCTTCAGCAAACAGCCCAGGGAATCAGATAGATAATTATCACCAAGGTTCTATACAGGCAAATAATTTTACAACTGCCAATCCTTCTTTCCTTGCATTGTATGGTATGGAATGGGGCGTAATTAGTGGTGGTGGGCATGTTTTAATTTATGGTGATGGTATGGATGATTTGTGGGGTTGGGAAACTGGCAGCGGTGTATGGGGCCCTACCAGTAATTACGATGTATTTGTACCTAAAAGTGTTTACAAAGGAAGTACCGGTTTATTTAAAACAGTAAACGATAATATTGCAACTAAAACATTTGCTACACTTGCACATCCCAGCTTAGGAGATTATAATAAGTTAGATACTTCTTATGATGCATTATCAGACAATGCTATTGTGGGTGCAGCAGTAGAAAGTGGTCCCGCATTTTCAACTAATACGACTTACAGTAACCCTGGTCCTTCCTTAAGTTATTTGTATTATTATCAATTAATGTTGGGTAAAGGTTATCACCTTGGCCCTACTGTAGATCATGATAATCATAATACTACTTTTGGGAGAACAACCACATCTCGTACTGCAGTTGTAGCACCAACACTTACAAAAACTTCATTTGTAAATTCTATGCGAAATATGAATTTTTATGCTACGCAAGATTGTGATACAAAAGTTGATTTCAGCATCAATACTAAAATAATGGGTTCAACTATTATTGATAGATCTGTACCGAATATTTATGTAACGCTTTCAGATGTTACTACTCCATTAACTTCAGCAATAATCAGGGTAATGTACGGCACACCAGGAAGTAATACGAACCCAATACAAATAGATTCTGCCATTGGCAATACTTTACAATTTGCGCATGCAGATTTAGCAGACTTTGCTACAGGATATTATTATATTGATGTTACCAATGGTACAGGTAGGGTTGTTACATCACCTATTTGGTACACAAGAAATGATGGTGCTGTTTTACCTGTAAAGTTGAGCTCATTCACTGTACAAAAAGCAGGCAAAACTACACAGTTAGATTGGACTACAGAGCAGGAAACAAACAGCAGTCATTTTATAGTACAACGATCGGCGGATGGAAGAAAATGGTTTGACATAACTACTATAAATGCAGCAGGCAACAGCAGCATTCGTAAGGATTATAGGGCTTACGATAATGCCCCATTAAATGGCATAAATTATTACCGATTGAAGCAGGTAGATATTGATGGAAGGTTTGAAATATCTGTAGTGAAAACACTGGTATTTAACTCAGCGTATAATATTTTAATTGCTCCAAACCCAGCAAAAGATTTTATTAATGTATTTGCTACTAGAAGTAATGCAGGCTTAATTACAATCCAGTTAAGTGATGTAAGTGGTAAAATATTGAGGAGTATAAGATCTGCTGAAAACCTTACTAAAATAAACATTGAAGGAATAGCAAAAGGAATTTATTTTATTAAAGTAACGGATGATAAAACAGTAACTACGCAGAGAGTAATTATAGAATAAATTTAGAAAAGTAAAAAACTAAAAAGCCTCGAAATGATTTCGAGGCTTTTTAGTTTTTCTATTCCACTACCTCCACATCATCTTCGTGTACAGGAGTAAGATTTTTAAATCGCAAAATTATATTGGCAGTTGTTACAACATCTTTTTGGCAATAAGTAGCAATCCTTTTCATATTCATGGATCGTTCTTCAGCTGTACCATTATGATATAATTCACCTACCATGCTTCCATCAATATCATCTTTTGGGGAAGGAATGCCCATGGCTGCGGCCAATAATTTTAAGGAAGTATAATTTTTATAATCGCCAAATCGCCAGTATTGAAAAGTATCTATAATATTAGTTTCCCAAGGTTTCATATTTTGAAAATCTAAGTATGAGGGAATGCGCAAATTGTTTACCAATAGCCTTCGGCAGATAAAAGGAATATCAAATTCCTTAATGTTGTGGCCGGCAAAACACCATTTATTATTAAAGCTTTCAATTTTTGTAACTGTCTGTAAAAAATCTGTAAGAATCTTTTTTTCATCATCACCATAAAAAGATTTTACACGCATTTTAAGTTGCTGTTCTTTTATAAAATAACCAATGCTTATACAAACAATTTTAGAAAACTCTGCCATTACTCCTGCACGCATCGGGTAAAATTCTGCTGCGGTTAGCCCTTCAGGCAAAACCCTCATTGTTTTTTCCTGCCATAACTCTTGCCACCGTTCATCTAACAAATTAAAGGAAGGAGATACTGACGCAGTTTCAATATCAATCACTATTAAATCTTCAGTACGAATATTTTGCATAGTTGTAAAGTAATGGTTATACAATGTAACCAAAAAAAAATCCGCTTTAAACAAGCGGACTTAAAAAATATAAAAAAATAATTTAAAAAGTAAACCCTGCAGAGATTTGAATGGCCTGGTTTTTCCATTGCTGTCTGTCATCTATTCCATTCACATCGGTTAATCCCAATTTATATCTGGCACTAATATTTACCAGAGGAAGTTGTAACCAAATACCACCAATGGCACTCCATTCGCCATTTTTATAAATATCTCTACCTGTTTTTAAACTATCTACAGTTTGTTTAAGTAGTGCACCATATGATGGACCTAATTGCAGTTTCACTCTTTTGGAAGGTCCAACATTTACATTAAGCAATACTGGTATTTCCAGGTAATTAAGCTTTGCCTTTTTTTGTGATCCGCCGCCAAACAAGTCATCGTAAATGGTATTTGTGTCATCAGTAAATTCTGTTTGTGATTGTACAAAACTTACTTCGGGCTGTATGCCAAATGTTTTACTAAAATTAAATTGCGCAAAACCACCTCCCTGAAAATTATAATTGAAACCATCTTTATAGGATTGACCAGAGATCTTGTTGATGTTTACACCGGCTTTTACACCTAATCTAAAAAATGATTCATGCTCCTCATCAACTTTGCTTTTGTTTTGTGCAAACAAGTTGTTTGGATTTAACAAAAACACCAAACAAATGATGGTTGAAATTTTTAAAAGAGATTTCATAGGGAAAAATTTAAAAGATTATTTAAGGATATCATCATTTTTTTAAAATATACTTACTCAGAATAACTAGCAAGGATATTCCAATGCAAGAATAACAATTAAAAACAATTTTGTTTCCAAATGAAAAGTTATTGATTACATAAAATTTTTAAAAAACAAAACCCGTCCTTTTCAGAACGGGCTTTATCAGCATATTATCGAATTAGCATTTTAGCTAATTGAATTATTCCTCAATCTTCATCTTACCCTTTGCTTTTGCAATGATCTCTTCAGATACATTGTTTGGCGCAGGTGCGTAATGGCTAAACTCCATTGTTGAAGTAGCACGACCACTAGATAATGAACGCAATTGTGTTACATAACCAAACATTTCACTCAATGGAACCTTAGCTTTGATAACCTGTACACCATGGCGACTGTCCATACCTTCCAACATTCCACGACGACGGTTAAGATCACCTGTTACATCACCCATGTATTGGTCTGGTGTAAGCACTTCAACTTTCATGATCGGCTCAAGCAAAACTGGTTTTGCTTTACGACCCGCTTCACGGTATCCTTGCTTAGCACACAATTCAAAAGATATTGCATCACTATCCACATCATGGTAACTACCATCAAATATTCTAACCTTCATGTTCACAACAGGATAACCTGCCAATACACCGTTTGTCATACTACCTGTAAATCCTTTCAATATCGGCGCAATAAATTCTTTTGGAATACTACCACCAAATATTTCGTTTACAAACTGTAATCCACCCAATGGATTTGCTGCCAACCATTCTTCATCTGCAGGACCTAAATCGAAAGCGATATCACCAAATTTACCTCTACCACCCGTTTGCTTTTTGTAGGTTTCTCTGTGTTGTACCAACGTTCTAAATGCTTCTTTGTAAGCAACCATCGGTGCACCCTGGTTAATTTCTACTTTAAACTCACGCTTCATTCTATCAATGATGATTTCCAAATGCAACTCACCCATACCACTCAAAATGGTTTGGCCTGTTTCTTCATCTGTACGTACTCTCAATGTAGGATCTTCCTCTACCAATTTAGCAATAGCCATACCCATTTTATCAACGTCAGCCTGTGTTTTAGGCTCAATTGCAATTGAGATAACCGGCTCAGGGAACGTCATTGATTCCAATACGATCGGATGATCTTCGTGGCACAATGTATCTCCTGTTTTGATATCTTTAAAACCTACAGCTGCACCAATATCTCCTGCTTCAATAAAATCTACAGGGTTTTGTTTGTTAGCATGCATCTGCATAATACGGCTGATACGCTCTTTCTTACCAGTACGGGTATTTAATACATAACTACCTGCATCTAAACGACCACTGTATGCACGGAAGAAAGCGAGACGACCCACAAAAGGATCTGTCATAATTTTAAATGCCAAAGCACTAAATGGTTCTTTAGGATCTGCATGGCGAAGAATTTCTTCTTCTGTATCAGGATTAAATCCTTTAACAGCCTCAATATCCAAGGGACCAGGTAAATATCTTACTACCGCATCCAATGCAGTTTGTACACCTTTGTTTTTGAAAGATGAACCACACATCATTGGTATAATAGAAATATCAATCGTTGCTTTACGGATAGCTTCATGTACTTCATCTTCAGTTATCGTGTTAGGATCATCAAAGAATTTTTCCAATAGTTTCTCATCATAATCAGCAACTGCCTCAATCAATTCCTGACGGTATTGAGCTACTTCATCAGCCATATCAGCAGGGATCGGAACTTCTTTAAAAGTCATTCCTTTGTCTGCTTCGTTCCATACAATACCTTTCATGGTAATTAAATCTACCACGCCGGTAAAATTATCTTCAGCACCAATTGGTAACTGCAAAGGCACTGCTTTAGCACCCAACATTTCACGAACTTGTTTTACCACGTTCAAAAAGTCAGCACCACTTCTATCCATTTTGTTTACAAAACCAATACGAGGAACTTTATATTTATTAGCCTGGCGCCAAACTGTTTCAGATTGAGGTTCTACACCACTTACTGCACAAAACAATGCAAGCAAACCATCCAATACACGAAGACTACGCTCTACCTCTACGGTAAAATCCACGTGACCGGGAGTATCAATAATGTTGAATTTATATTGCTTGGTATCAGGTGTTTTTTGTCCTTGTACCATTGGAAAGTTCCAAAAACACGTAGTTGCAGCACTTGTAATAGTGATACCTCTTTCTTGCTCCTGAGCCATCCAGTCCATTGTAGCGCCACCATCATGTACTTCACCTATCTTATGGTTTACACCGGTGTAGTAAAGGATACGCTCTGTAGTAGTGGTTTTACCCGCATCAATGTGCGCAGCAATACCAAAGTTTCGTTGATAACGTAAGTCTCCCATTTTGTAATTGTTAAATTGTTTTTTGTTTAATTGTTAAATGATACTTCGATGAATCATCTAATATCTTGTATAAAAATCTTCGATTTTTTATTTTGTTAGCCAAACTAAGACAACAGCTATGATCAGCCTCAGTGGCGTCGCACGTTTGATCTTCATCTATATATTTAGCTTTTATTGCAGCGTATTTAGCCGCATATAATTTTCCCAGTAGAATCCGCTGATTGCGGCGTTGGGTTTGTATGTTATTTATGCTCTCATATAATGCTAAATCATTCAACCTCCATCCACAATGATATTTGTTGATGCTTTTAGCGCCGCAAAGGTAAGGAAAATATATAGATAAACAAGGGTTGATAGATGTTAATGAAAACCTAGCATTTTGCACTAAATTTGTTTCAACAATATTTCTGAACATATTGCTAAGTATAAACATGAAAATATTACTAGATATACCAGATAATAAAGCCTCCTCCTTTATGGAAGTAATTAAAAGTATTTCTTATGTGAAAGCAAAACCTTTAACCGACTCAAAAGCGAAATTAATGAGCGAAATAAAAGAGGCTGTTGAAGAAATGAAACTTATTAGAGCAGGAAAAAAGAAAGCTCGTAACGCAGAAGATTTTTTAAATGAATTATAAAGTAAAATCAATTTCAGTTTTTGAAAAGCAAGCGAAAAAGTTAATCAAGAAATATCCCTCATTAAAGGTTGAAATATTTGAAATTATACAAGCCTTAAAAATAAATGCACATACCGGAGTTTCAATTGGAAATAATTGTTTCAAAATTAGGATTGCTATTGCTTCAAAAGGAAAAGGCAAAAGTGGTGGAGCAAGAATAATTACAAATTTTGTAATTCATGATAAAACCATTTTTCTTTTAACTATATATGATAAATCTGAAAAAGAAAGTATTACTGATAAGGAATTGACTGAACTGTTGGATTCAATTCCTGAATAAAATTAATTTAAATAAAATAGCACACTAAAAAAATAAGTTCAACTTTAAATTTAAAAGTAAACTTTCATTTGCCTCACAACATTCTCCTCACCGGTGCAAACGGCTACATTGGCCAACGATTAATTCCTGCATTGCTCGAGCAGGGTCATAACTTATATTGCTGTGTAAGAAATAAAGTTCGTTTTGAAGATGAGCACAATCATCCAAATATTGAAACTATTGAAGTAGATTTTTTAGATGAAAACTCATCTGTTATTTTGCCTCAACACATAGATGCTGCATATTTTCTCATTCATTCTATGAGCAGTGCAGGCGATTTCGAAGAAAAAGAATTAGCCTCAGCAGTTAATTTTTTAAAACTGATAGAGCAGACAAATTGCAAACAAATTATCTACCTCACAGGTATTGTAAATGAAACACAGCTTTCTAAACATTTGCATTCCCGTCTGGCAGTAGAGAATAAATTACAAGAAAGCAAAATTCCCCTTACAGCATTACGGGCAGGTATTATAGTCGGCAGCGGCAGTGCATCTTTTGAAATAATTAGAGATTTGGTAGAAAAGCTCCCCGTGATGATTACACCCAAATGGCTCAATACAAAATGCCAGCCTATTGCCATCAGGAATGTAATTGAATTTTTAACTGGCGTGCTTTTAAATGAAAAAACCTACAACAATCATTTTGATATAAGCAGCAAAGAAATTTTAAGCTATAAACAAATGTTGTTACAGTTTGCAGCAATAAGAAAACTCAAACGATGGATTTTTACCATACCCATAATGACGCCGCGTATATCTTCTTACTGGTTGTATTTTGTAACATCTACTTCCTACACTTTAGCCATTAATTTGGTAAACAGTATGAAGGTAAATGTAATTGCCAAACCCAATTCTTTGGCGGAAGATTTAAACATAAAACTCCTCTCTTACAAAGAAGCTGTAAAACTTGCGTTTGAAAAGATTGAGCAAAATCTTGTGCTCAGTAGCTGGAAAGATTCTTTCAGTTCATCCAACGCAAACCAGCTGTGGATGGACCAAGTGGAAATACCCACTTTTGGCTGTTATAAAGATTTAAAGTGGCGAGAATTGGACCCGGAAAATATTGATAAAGTGCTACACAATATATGGAGCATTGGCGGTGCAAGAGGTTGGTATTATGGTAACAGGCTTTGGAAAGTGCGGGGCTTGATGGATAAATTTGTAGGAGGAGTTGGTTTGCGCAGGGGTCGCACAAGTGCAAGCGATATACATGCAGGAGATGCGTTGGATTTTTGGCGTGTGCTTATCGCAGATAAAAAAAATAAGAGACTGCTGCTTTTTGCCGAAATGAAATTACCCGGTGAAGCCTGGTTGGAATTTAGAATTATGAAACGCCACAACAAAATACAACTTAGGCAGACTGCCACTTTTCGCCCAAAAGGTTTGTGGGGCAGATTATACTGGTACAGTGTACTGCCTTTTCATTTTTTCATTTTTAATGGTATGATAAGTAATTTGGTGAAGACGAAATAGAAAAGCCCATATCTTATCAAAGAAATGGGCTTTGTATCGGGAAGCAGACTTGAACTGCCGACCTTCGGGTTATGAATCCGATGCTCTAACCAGCTGAGCTACCCCGACATCACAACAAACATTTTAGCTTTAGCTTAAACGTTTTGGGCGGCAAAAATAAAGATATTTCATTAGAACTAAATCATTTTTAAGAAAAATAAATCAGAAGTTAATCATGGCATCTTTTTTTCATTATTTGTTACAAATAGAAAATATGAAAAGCAACAAAGAAACATCTGATAAAAATTCTGTAGAAAAAGTTTCTGACCTTAGAAAAGAAACTACAGCTAACGAGCCCGTACAAAAAGGCTACAACGAGAAAAATCCTACTCAGCCTCAAGGAGCATTTAAGGCAGATTCAAATAAAAAATAGTTTTACTTTTTTATTCTTGGTATCCATTTTACCTCCGTCGCATGTAGTAAATGTGCCACATATCGGGAAAGGGCAAAAAGGTGATCACTCAACCTATTCAAGTATTTTATTACTAGAGGGTCAACAAATATCTTTTCTTCTGCCATGTGTACGCATATACGTTCTGCACGCCTGCATACGCAACGGGCTATATGTAATGTAGAAACCGCTTGATGCCCACCCGGCAATATAAAAAATTTCATAGGAGGTAGAGCATCCATCATAAAGTCAATATCTTTTTCCAGGTACACAATATCATCTTCCAGCAAATCAGGTATTTTCATTAAAGGTTCTTTATCCGGATCGCAGGCAAGTGATGAACCTATTGTAAAAAGCCTGTCCTGTATTTCTTTTAAAACAGCTTTGCATTTTTCATCTTCTATTAAATCTCCACACAACCCAATGTAGGAATTTAACTCATCTACGGTTCCATAACTTTCAATACGTATATGGCTTTTAGGTACTTTTGTCCCACCTATTAAACTTGTTTTACCAGCATCGCCTGTTTTAGTA
>JANPIF010000213.1:0-14932 GCA_031424845.1 Ferruginibacter sp. | reverse complement strand
TTTCTTCCTTTACCCGCTCTTAAATACTCCTCTGCTTTTTTCCAATTTACTGCCATAATAAAATCTTTATCACGCTTAGATGCATTTACTTCCAGCAAAGTATTTGCCTGCTCAGAATTATAACAACTAAAGAAAAACCAGCCATGAGATTTTCCCTTACCTGCACGACTAAGATCAAAATTTACACCGGGGCATTGCAATTGAAAAGCAATATCCATAGCACCACTAGTTTTATCTACACTGATAAAACTTATCGTTCCTTTAAAATTTTGTTTGTAGGTGCTAATAGGTACATCACCATTTTTATCATCTGGCGGCACGCTAAACCTTGTACCGGCTACAATGTATTCTGTATTTTCTGTTATAAAAGGCGAGGAGTGATTGCCACCGCTGTTTGGCAATTCTAAAATTTCGGATGTGTGATAGGTAGAAAGATCTACCCTTGCTACACGGGGCGTATTGTTTGCATTTGCAAAAATCCAACGGCCATCTATTTCGCCATTTGTTTGAGACAATTCTAAATGATGCTGATCGTCCCACGGAATAAAACCATGAGATGTATTCAGCATTGGTTTTGTTTCTTCGGAATAACCATAACCATTTTCTGGGTTCACTGTAAAAATAGGAACTACTTTTAAAAGCCTACCGCTTGGTATTCCATACACACTCATTTGCCCACTAAAGCCTCCTGATACGAAATTATAAAACTCATCGTACTTGCCGGGTGGTACATAAGATTTTGCAGCCGCATCGCCTGTTACAGCCGAGCCGGCATTTTTTGGTTTGCATGCATTCAGACTAAATAATATTGCAATGGTCAGTATAAAAAATGTACTGTTTTTAATGATATTCATTTGTTGAGATTTTAGTTTGAGTAATATTTTTACAAAAATTCTTTCGAAAACAAAATGACATAGTAAGCCTGTTAAGCATAATTTGAATGCTTTTAACTTTTGTAGAAGATGTTACTTAATCTATCAGAAAGAATGGATGAATGTTATTTTACACCATCATTTTTACGCATAAATTCAAGTAAATTTCTTGCATCATCATCTGAAAGATTTTGGTTAGGCATACGAACCAGGCATATTTCCAGTTGTGCCTGTATTTTGGGATCTTTTGTTATCATTTCATCTGTATTGGTAATGAAATTCATGATCCACTCAGGTTTATTGCGAGATGAAACACCTTTCCAACCCGGGCCTACTAATTTTTCGTCAGTAAGTTTATGGCACCCTCCGCACTTTACGCTATATACTTTTTCGCCTCCGGCAGCCATTGCAGTATTTAATGAATTCCCTACCTCTACATTCTTAAATTTTCCTTCACCCCTGTTAGGATCATATGCTGGGGCTACAGGATCAGGCGGTACTTCCGTGTTGATCGCTTTATTGTCATCTTTGGTAGCGTAATCACTGTTACCACCTCCACAAGAAGCAACGAATGCCACAATCAGGCTAATAACAAAGAGTTTCTTCATAATAAATAATTTTTAAAGTAAGTTTTTAATAATATAAAATTAAACAGGCTTAAAATATACTTTTATGCGTTTGGTCATATTTAAGAAAATTATTTTAAGATTTATTTTCCCAATTATATTCTTTTGCCGCAATTAATTTTAGAAGTAACAATCTACCACTGCTGCTATTTTTATTATATGATTACAATCATATATTTAACCAAGACTGCTCATCATTTAAAACCAGCCGTACAATTATTTTTAAAAATAATTTCATCAGTTAAAAAATTAAAAATGCTTGATATTTATTTATTACTGGCATGGGGAGCAGTTTACAAAAAGGTAAATGCAGGTGAAGTTATTTTTAGAGAAGGACAATCCTGTTTTTTTTATCACCAGTTGGTAAGCGGCAAAATCAGGTGGTTTAACATTGATGATGATGGCAAAGAATGTGTTCATTCTATTGTAGGGAATGGTGAATCTTTCGGTGAATTACCCCTTTTTGACAATGAGCCTTATGCTGCCAATGCAGTTACAAATGAAGACAGTATTATTTTAAGACTCAGCAAACATACGTTTCTTAAAATAATGGAAGAAAACAGCGATTTACATCTTGCCTTTTCAAAAATGCTCTCAAAGAAATTAAGATTTAAATTAGCTGTGATTAACTCATTTGCTACTCACTGCCCTGAAAAAATGATAGCAACATTATTGAACAATCTGAAAGCAGAAAACAAAAACTTTTGCAATGATTGTAATCAACTGAATCTTACCAGGCAGCAAATTGCAGATATGACAGGCCTTCGTGTAGAGACTGTAATTAGAACAATCCGGTATATGCATGATAAGGGGGAACTTTTAATTGCTAAAGGAAAAGTTTATTGCAGAGATATGATTGAAGTCATAGTACCCTAGTTTTTTTTAAATTTATTTTGAAAAAAATTATATGATGATTTGTGTACGCAGGTGGATAAGCATTTCATTTTTCAATTTGCTTATTGTAGCTTTCCTCGGTGTTATCCTGCGTTATAAGATCGCTTTTTATTTTCCTTTTTTGGAGCAAAAGTTTATTTTAGACAGCCACTCGCATTTTGCTTTTACGGGTTGGGTCACACAAACATTAATGGTATTGATGGTGCATTATTTAAGTTTACAAAATAATGTTGAAGTTTTTAAAAAGTACCGGTGGCTATTATATGCAAATCTTATATCTTCTTATGGTATGCTGCTTAGTTTTCTTTTGCAGGGATATGGTTTTGTTTCTATCAGTTTTTCTACACTATCTGTTTTTGTTTCTTATTTTTTTGCAGTGCGGTATTGGAAAGACCTTAATAAAATGAATAAAAAAAAAGTAAGTCATTTATGGTTTCAAGCTGCATTGCTCTTCAGTGTTATTTCCTCAATAGGTGCTTTTGCTCTTGCTTACATGATGGCGAATAAAATTTCTCATCAAAATTGGTACTTGGCATCCATATATTTTTTCCTGCACTTTCAATATAATGGCTGGTTCCTTTTTGCAGGAATGGGGTTAGCAGTTTCTAAAATAGAAACGCTAAAAGAAACTGTAGAACATTTAAAGATCGTGTTTTGGTTATTCTTTTTAGCTTGTATTCCTGCTTATTTTTTATCAGTACTTTGGATGCCGATTCCATATAGTGTGTTTTCTATTATTATAGCGGCTGTTATTGCACAACTTGTCGGTTGGTTCATTATGTTGAAAGTATTGATAAAAAATAAATTCATAATTAACCAACAATTTTCAAAATGCGGGAAGTTGCTTCTGTTACTTTCGGCAATTGCATTTTCCATAAAACTTTTGTTACAGTCAGGATCTGTGCATCCAGCACTCAGTCATTTATCTTATGGGTTCAGACCAATTATCATCGGTTATCTTCACCTTATTTTACTTGGAGTAACAAGCATTTTCATTTTAGGCTATATCGTTGGCACTGAAATGATTTCGGTTAATAAGAAAATGATAGCAGGGATAATAATTTTTGTAACCGGAGTAATAATAAATGAGCTATTGCTTATGATACAAGGTGTGCAGGCTTTATCTTACAACAGTGTTCCCTACATCAACACGCTGCTTTTTACTACCGCTATAATTTTATTTCTAGGAATTGGGATAATATTTGTGAGTCAAAATAATAAAGAAATAAAATAAATTTTGTTTGGAAATTATTTGTCTTGTAAGCACAATACATGTTGCGGGTTTTGCCTATTTCTTTATTCGAATTAAAAAAATACAATGATTATAAAAGAAGTTTTAGCTGAACTGGAATTAAAGGACCACCCTGTGGCAAAAGCATTGTATAAAAAAGAAGGCTTTAAAGTGCTTGTACTTGCTTTTAAAAAAGATATGGTTTTAAAAGAACACAAAGCTCATTTGCCTACAAAATTGATTGTGATAGACGGGCGCATTGTCTACAACAGTGATGCAACAAACATCACACTATATAAATATGAAGAATTTGAAATACCTGTAAATGACTTACATGAAGTAACTGCTTTGGAAGATGCAGTTTGTATGTTGATACAAGGATAAAATATTTTAATTTTTATTAATGCTTTCCTAGGAAAAACTTTATTTACCAGTTGAAAAAAATAATAATTTCCTGATCAAACTCATGATTTGAAATGACTTTTGTCCTTAATTACAACCTAGGTATATAATATTTTTATGTTATCAAATTAAATTTATAACGAAAAAAAAGGAGAACATCATGGGAACACAAGCCTTAAAAAAAGCAAATGGCAATGGAAGAAACTTGTCAGTATTCGATAATTTTTTTAAACCATTCAACCAATGGTTTGAAGACGATGGTTTACAGGGAAGTGCAATGAACTTACCCGCGGTAAATATTACCGAAAGTAAAGATAAATATGCTGTATCATTAGCCGCCCCTGGCTTAAAAAAAGATGATTTTAACATTGCAGTAGATGGCAATATGCTTACTATTAGTAGTGAAAAAGAAGAAAACAAAGAAGAAAGCCACAAAAGGTTTACTCGAAAAGAGTACAGCTACTCTTCCTTCAGCCGCAGTTTTACGTTGCCTGAAGAAATTGATAAAAATAGCATTGAAGCTAAGTACGAAGACGGTGTACTCAATATTAACTTACCAAGAAAAGAAGAAGCAAAGGTGTCTAAAGCCAAACATATAGATGTAAAATAAGCAGTTCGAATTTTGGTTTTCAAAGCTCCGCTACAGAATGTATCGGGGCATTTTTTATTTTAATATTAGAATAAACATCCTGCCTACAGTTTTACAATCTTAACTACCACAGATGAAGATTGAATAAGTAATTTTTAAATGAACTGAAATGGTACTAATTTATTATTGATAATTAAAATTTCTTTCCTCTTTGAAATATCTGTGAACGAACTGCATGCCGTAATTGCAAAAGAAGATTCAATATGTCTACTTATAGAGGGTTGATTTATGAATTAACCACCCGACCCGCAATTTTTTATTGATAACAATCATTGTTTTTGCAAATCTCAATTACCATTTTCGGTATTAGATAAAAATATCTTTGCCTTACCAACTTATAATATTTCTGAGGTTTAGATAGTCAAATGTATACTATGATGATCGATTTAAAACTAAAACAAATTCAGCACGAAGTGGAGAGCTGGAGGCGGACGCTTTTGTATATGCAGGAAGAAAATATCCATTTAAAGAACCGACTGTCTGAAGTGCTTAAAGACAGATTTGAAAACAAAATGCTCGATGTAGTAGACGTATTCCAGAGCAAATTTATAATGGGGGATGATTTGGTAAACAGTTTAAAAAGAGAAGTCGCTGCTATTGAAGAAAAGCTTTATACAAAATCAATTTCAGCAGTAAAGGTTGTTTACCCTCCAAGAAAAACTATGAGGACCATGAGAAAAAATCTAGAGATAGCAGAAAAAATGTTCGCAGGCATCAAGACAGACTTTAATCATTACCTAACAGAAAATATTAACAACTAAATGCAACAACTATGAAGGATAACCTCATAATATATTTTGCATTGCTTATTTCAATTTCCGGCTGTTCATCGTCTAAAATAACAAGCTCATGGAAACAAAAAGGGGCTATAATACAAAAACCGATGAAAATTATGGTCATTGGTCTTATAAATGAAAGCGACAGGTCTATACAAGAAAATATGGAAAACCATTTGGTGGCAGATCTTAAAAAACTTGGTTACAATGCCGTTTCCTCATTTAAAGAATATGGCCCAAACAGTTTTAAAAAGGGAGATACAGCTGCTGCTATCTTAAAACTAAAGAACAGCGGTGCATATGCAGTTCTTACGATCGTATTGTTAGATAAAGAAAAGGAACAACAATATGTTGCAAAAAATTACAAAAACCAGTTTGTAGGTTATGGATACGAAATGTACCCGCGTATTTTTGAAGCAGGCTATTATGTTACTAACACAAGTTATTTCTGGGAAAGTAATTTTTACAATTTGAAATCTGCACAACTCATTTATTCGGCACAAACAAAATCTTTTAACCCAGGTGATGCAGCAGCTTTAGGGCATGAATACGGTAAGATGATTGTAAAAGACATGGTAAAGCAAAAAGTTATAAGTGAACAATAAAATAATAATTTTCATAACCAACAATTTTTATCATGAAAGTCAACATCGGAAAAACAGATAGAATTTTAAGAATGATATTAAGCATTGTCATTGCCGGCGTTGGATATTATTATAAAAGTTGGTGGGGGTTACTAGCTTTTATTCCATTGCTTACTTCATTTGCTGGGTTTTGCCCTTTGTATCGCTTATTGGGAATAAATACTTGCGCTAACAGCGTTACCGACAAATAGTAATACATGTGACCTCAAAATGAAAATTTTAAAAAGATGCTAAATACAGTAGGCTATAGATTCATCGTGCAGTTGAGACTTGATTTCTTGACGAAAACTTTTTTATAATGGACAAACTGCAACCGGTCATGTTCTTAATGCCAGTAATTGCCCTCACCCTGGTAGTAATATTTTATTTCATTTTAATAAAAGAGATATCTGATAAAACATTTTTTCAACAATTTGTTTTCGTAACGTTCCTGCTTTCTTTCATATTAAATTTCGCATGGGAAGTGTTACAAGGCCCGCTATACAATGGTTTTACTTTTAGCTTATCACACATTTCCTTTTGCGGTTTAGCATCTGTTGCAGACGCTATTATGGTCGTCTTAATTTATTTTTCCTTAGCTATCATAAAAAAAAATCCTTTGTGGATAAAGCACATCAATTTTCAACAAACTTTAATATTTATCCTTGTTGGTGGTACAGGTGCCATATTATCTGAGATGAGACATTTATCACTTGGCAATTGGTCTTATGCACCATCTATGCCATTGCTTCCTTTCGTTCATGTTGGTCTTTCCCCTGTTCTTCAATTCATGATTTTACCTTTCTTAATATTTTTTCTAAGTTTTTTGGTCTGTAAAAACAAGGTTAAACAATTGATTTAATCAAAAGTCTACAAATCTCTATCTCCTTGCCTTATCCTTAAAATAACTTATTTAATTTCTATAAAAATTGTCACAACCCTTCAGTGACTGGTTATCGATTTTAGTATTTTTAAAACAAAAATTATGAATGAAATAAATTTAGAGTGATACCCCATCAAATCAAAATTGACCGATAATCCACAAATCATTGTTATTTCTTAACATGATTCATGTCATTATTTGCCTGAAAAATTCATTTGAACTTGGAAGAAGTTACAAAAACAAGTGCGAAATATTATCGAGAAAAAAGGCAGACTTAAAAACGAATTTTTTCACGCTTGAAAAATAAGGAGCCACATGTCATTACAAAAAATATATCGAGGCTTTTAAAGCAACATCAAACAGACTAAATAAAATGCTTCAACTGAAATTACTAGTACTGCTTGCACTTAGCATTTCTTGTAAACACAATAGCGGGCAAAGCAATCACTTACAGAAAGCCGTTTTTACAGCAGCGGTAAATAGTATTGCAGGTAATTTCAGCAATCAAAAAAAGGTAAAATTTGATCCGGCAAAGCTTACAGAATTCCTAGTAAAATATCCACAATTAATTTCTTTTAAAAAAGAGTTAGATTCTTTTTATTTTAATAGGCAATATGCTTATGCTTGGTTTGATGACAAAGGATTAATAGAACAGGCGGCTAACTTATACAACCATATACAAAACATAACAGGCGAAGGGTTAAAAAATAAATTACCCTACCAAACTGAATTTGCCTTCATGATGGGTACTGATTATGCAGACAGCACAAATGTGAATACCGAAATTATGTTGACTGCCCAATATTTTGCTTATGCAAATTATGTGTGGGCCGGCCTGAGTGAGAAAGAAATACAAAGCAATAACTGGTATATTCCTCGAAAAAAAATATCACACGCTGTACTGCTTGATTCATTGCTTAATGGAAAAGATGTCTTAAACAGTCCGCCTGTTTACCGGCAGTATTCGCTGCTAAAAGATCAATTAAAAAAGTACGAGGATATGAAGAAAGCCGGTGGTTTCAATGTAATTGATGATGTAAAAAAGAGTCTTAAAAAAGGAGATTCATCTGTCAATATTACTGCCATTAAAAAATGGCTCCTTACTTCAGGAGATTTGGTGATAATCGATACCAACAGGCTATTTGATGATAACCTTGAAGCAGCCGTTAAAAAAATGCAGCGACGCTTTGGGTTAAAAATTAATGGGGTTATTGGCAAAGAATTAGTAAAGGAATTGAATGTACCTATTGAGACGAGAATGCAGCAAATAATGGTAAATATGGAACGCAGCCGATGGGTACCTGTGAGTGTTGCTACCGATTATCTGGTTGTGAACATCCCGGAATTTAAACTTCATGCGTATGAAAACGACAAGCTTTTATGGAGTATGGATGCGGTAGTAGGAAAGCCTGTACACAATACGGTTATTTTTTCAGGCAAAATAAAATATGTTGTATTTAGTCCTTATTGGAATGTGCCACCAAGCATATTAAAAAATGAAATTTTACCGGCCATTCGCCGCAATAGAAATTATTTAGCAAGTAACTATATGGAATGGAGCAATGGACAGGTTAGGCAACGATCCGGCCCTGATAATGCGCTGGGTTTTGTTAAATTTTTATTTCCAAACAGTTACAATATTTACTTGCATGATACACCTTCAAAATCTTTGTTCAACGAAAGTAGCAGGGCATTTAGCCATGGATGCATACGCCTATCAGATGCAGAAAAACTTGCAAACTATTTATTAAAAAATGACACAGCCTGGACAGCAGAAAAGATTTATACCGCCATGCATTTAGGCAAAGAAGAATTTGTAACATTAAAAAAGCAAGAGGCCGTTTTCATCGTTTATTTTACGGCATGGGTAGACTCTGACGGACAACTGAATTTTAGGAAAGATTTGTATAACCGAGATAACCGTTTGGCTGCAATGCTTTTTAAAAATGAAGACCATTAATGTTGCTTCAACATAATAGCCCAACCATTTCTGTACGCTGCCCCATGAACAAAATTCCTATCATTGTTAGAGTGCAGATTTAAATAAATAATAAATCAATTAATCAACTCCCTCAATTTCTTTTCATTTAACATTACAATATTTCCCGCCTTTATATCTATTAAATTTTCATTTCTAAAGTCGCTTAGCGTGCGAATGAGGGATTCGGTTGCCGTTCCTGCAATAGTGGCAAGGCTCTCTCGGCTCATGCTTATTTCAAAATCGTGCGTGCCCTCTGTTTTATATTTTTTCTGCAAAAGCATCAATGCTTCTGCTACTTTTTTACGCAAAGAATTATAAGCAAGCCCCAACAACTGTTCTTCTTTTTCTGAAATATTTTTTGCCAGCATTTGTATAAATTTTTTTGCAACCTGTGGGTTATTATTCAGCAGGTCATCAAAATCTTCTTTGGGTATAACCGAGAGCATTGTTTCTTCCATGGCTTCAGTAGTATCGTGGTAAACGGTCTCTTCCAGCATGGCTATATATCCAAAAAAATCACCGGGGCAATATAATTCTGTTACCAGTTCTTTGCCATCATCATTTGTTTTATAGGCTTTCACTTTTCCGGTTACCACGTAATACAGCTTGTTAGGATGATTGCCCTCCCCATAAACAACCTGTTTCTTTTTATACTTATTTATGTTTCTATTTTCAGCGAGCACCTGCAGATCATTTTTGCCGTACGATGATTGCAACAATACTGTTAAGTCTTCAACTGTTGGATTTATCTGTTGTCTAAGCAGGTCTATTTTTTTTAAACGGCTGTCTATGGCATTTAATAACTCCGTACCATCAAAAGGTTTTGTAATATAATCATCAGCGCCCTGCTCCATACCTTTTCTAAAATCTGTTCTTTCCGTTTTTGCCGTAAGAAAAATAAACGGTGTGTTTTTTATAGTTTCGTTTTTTTGCACAGCGTGTAAAACACCATATCCATCCAATACAGGCATCATTATATCGCATACAATTAAATCAGGTATTACCTGCAATGCCATCTCTACACCAATTTTTCCATTGGCAGCAGTAGTTACTTCATAGTTTGCCAGACTTAATATTTCGGCAGTATTCTCACGTATATCGTCGTTGTCTTCTATGAGTAAAATCTTTTTCATTTGCGTTATTTGGTGCACATTTTTTATGTCTTTTGTAGGTGTAACAAAAAATCTAATCCTGTTTTTTATTAAATGTCAATATAAATTCTGTACCCTTTTCCAGCTCGCTGTTGCAGCCTACATCCCCATTCATTAGCTCAGCATATTTTGCAATAATATGAAGCCCTAATCCGGTGCCTTGTATGTTGGCTACATTTGTTCCTCTAAAAAAACGTTCCCATAAATGGTGCTGGTCGTCCTTTGAAATACCAATGCCATTGTCTTTTACACTAAGCACCAATTGTTGTTCTGTTCCGGTGGTTTCAATTTCTATAACACTTCCTTCTGCAGAAAATTTACTGGCATTAGAGACCAGATTCATGATAATATGTTTCATTAACGAACTGTCCAGTTCCACCTCTGTCTCCCCTTTGTGGCTGTAAATAATTTGCTGGTTGGGTTTTAGGTTATTTCTTATTTCTTCTATCACAGCATCTATATGCGTTTGTATATTAAAATAAGAAATTCTTACAGGAATTTTTCCTTCTTCAATTTTGCCCACACTTAAAAAATCATTTAAAATATCTGTCAACATATTTACAGATGATACAATTCGCTGTAAATGTTTTTCACGTTTTGGTTGATCTTCTTCGCTAGTATATTTCTCAATTAAATAAGAAGATGAAAGTACGGTACTCAGTGGTGTGCGAAATTCATGTGATGCCATTGATACGAATCGAGATTTCAATTCGCTTAAGTCTTTTTCTTTTTCCAGAGACTTGGAAAGTTCTTCTTTCGATTTTTCCAACTGGTGCATGGCGTCTGTCAATTCTTTTGTGCGCTGCTCCACAGTAGCTTCCAATTCATCGTTCAATTTTATAATTTCTGCCTCGGCATTTTTTCTGATAGATACATCGCTGATAAAAGCTATCACATTTTTATCACCGTCTTTTTCATAGTTACCGAGGCTTACTTCTATTGGAAATTCTTTGCCATCTTTTTTCGTTGCAAAGAGCGTCATGCCTACACCCATTGGCCGGCTTTTAGGATTGTGTGTGTAGTGTTCTCTATGATCTATATGTTTATGATGAAAACGTTGAGGAATTAAAATTTCTATTGGCTTATTGATTATTTCTTCAATCGTGTAACAAAAAAGGTTGAGAGCAAAGGGATTTACAGAAAGGATTATTCCTTTGCTGTTCACTATCACTATTCCCATAGAAGCGTGGTTAAATAAAGCTTCGTAACGATATGACTGATTAAAATTATTCTGTTCTGTAGCGGGCATGCTTAAATTTAAGCAAAAAGGATAAGTAATGAGTATTAATAAAATGAAATATTTTTCTGGTAATGATTCTACATTTTTTCTGAAGCAAGATGAAGATTTAAATATCAACAGGAGGCTTTTTAAAATCATCTTCGGATTGCCGTTCAAATTTCTTTCTTTCTTTATTATTTCGAACAATGGTAAATATTATTAAAGCAAGCCCGAGTATTACAATTATAATTATGTACAGCATTTTCATAAACTGTATTTTGTAATGAAAAGATTTACTACTTATTCATTTCTACTACCTGCATTAATTGCTTTGCAGTCACCACGCCAGATTGCCGCCATTTGGTTTCACCGTTTTTAAAAAGGATAAGTGTAGGAACACCCTGTATTTGGTAAGCAGACGCAGCTTGCGGGCTTTTATCAATATCGATTTTTAAGATAGTTACCCCATCTCCTAATTTCTGTTTTAGCTCTTCTAAAATTGGCTTCATCATTTTACAAGGACCACACCATTCTGCGAAAAAATCTACAAGCGTAGGTTTATCACTCTTAATTATTTCTGAAAATTTGTTAGGCATATTTTCAAACTTTTACAAATTATATATCAATAACAATACCTAATTATGATACATACGATTATCCTTAAAGTATAAGAATCTTCTATTGGTGATTATATTTTCAAATTTTATTATGACTTATGAAAAACCAGCAACGGCACTTTAGCATCAAAAGAATATTCTGCAGATTTACTGGACAAGAATATTTTATCGAACCAGCTTCTATTTTGCTCAGTAAACATGATCATAATAGAGGGATTATTTTCTTTTACCACATTTTCAATATCTGCCACCAATGAATTATTTGGGTTTCTTGGTATGGCTTTAAAGCCAACATTGTAATAATCAATTTTTTTGATAGCATTTTCAATCACATCCAGATCAGCCTTTTTTTCTTGTGCAGAGGTAAGGTGCAAAAGTTGTATAGATGCATTGAGTGGTTTTGCAAATTCTATTGCTTTTACTAATTCATTTTCATAATTACTTAAATCTGAAACATACAATACATTGGTAATTTTTTCTACCTTGTAATGGTGTGGAACTGCAATAACCGGTACATCAGAGTTATTTATTAAGTTAGCAGTATTGGTACCTAATAACCTTTTAAAGTTGCCGGCACCTTTAGTACTTATGCATATAAAGCCCACATTGTTTTCTTCAGCATACTCTCTAATGGTTGTATCAATAAAAACCGAACTTTTTATTATACATCTGTAATCTGTATAAGAAATATCTAACTCTTTGTAAAGATCCCCTACAAAGGTTTCCAGTTTTTCCTGAATTATTTCAGCTTCATCTTTTTCATAACCTTCTATTCTTACTGCATTCCATGAGGTAGGAATTAAGGTGTGGTAGGTATGAAAGAAAATGATCTCAAAATTGTTTTGCGAAGCAAGTTGAACAGCAAAATATAAACCTGCTTTTGAATTATCAGAAAAATCGGTGGTGGCAAGAATTGTTTTCATTATTTTAATTTTTTATGTTACAAAGTGATTTAATCTCTGAAATGATATTTAAAATTCGTGTTGAAGAAATGCCCATAGTCTGAAATAATTTCTCTTTATGTAAGAGTTCTTTACACAATACAAACCCTTCTGTCAAAATACTGGCTTTTTCGTTATTGGTTAAGGTACCTAAACATGTTATTGGATATAAGCCTGATTTATCAATTAAATTGTTAAGGCTTTTTTTATGCGGATAATCCCATCCAAGCAATTGCATACCGGCGCAAACCCCATACTTTATTGCATCAGATGAAAATTTAGTATTGGTTACAACGCAGCATTTAAGCGGCTTTGAGGAAGTAGCCTGCCAATTATTTAATACATCTCTATACCGAGAATGTATATACAAAGGTATTTTAACATTGCTCACAATACCCAGACTGTTATGGTATTTACATTCCGTTAATAAAAAACATTCGTCATTTTCTGCCAATACATCTATCTCATGCGTAACACATGCACCTTCTAAAAAAAGTTGTGCTTGTACTTTAAAGCCTTGCCATTCAAATATAGCAGCTATGTATTTTTCAAAAGGAAAACCGGAAGGGCCTAAAGCCATAATCGCTCTTTTTAAATTATATCGGCCCGCATTTAATGGCGTTGATTTTTTTAAAAGTTTAAATGCAGTTTTATACATTTCTTTGGTAGAAATGCCATTGTGCAATGTTGATTCAATTTCAGCCAGAATATGATTGATGGTGTTTTCATCAGCACCTGATTTTGCTAACGAGTTTTTAAGTTTATCTGGCAAAAAGACTTCCTTAGAGCCTGATGCTTTGGTAATGAAAACGCTTTTATGCTTCATGTGAAATAGGTTGTTGTTTGCTTTCTCCAATTAGTTTATACAACATTTCTACATCTTTCACATTACACAATTCAGTACCATTATTCATGGTAGCTGCAGTACCACATGCCACACCATACTTTACAGCTTCTAAAATATTTTCGCCCTTAAATAAATAATACACTATGCCAGCCACCATACTATCTCCTGCTCCTACTGTGCTTTTTTTAGTAACTGTTGGTGCTGTAATTATTTCAGTTATTTCTTTGCTAACAAGCATGGCGCCATCTGCTCCCATAGAAACAACCATTACTTCACACTTTCCACTTACAATTATTTGCATGGCAGTTGAGGCAATTTCATGCTGCAATAATTTTTCTTTTCCGGCAATAAAACACAATTCACCCAGATTGGGCTTTAGCAGATAAACACCTTCTTGCAAAGCTTCTTTCAATGCGTCGCCGGATGTATCTAAATAAATTTTGCATTCTTATTTTTTGCAATCTTTGAGAGCATTGCATAAATATTTATAGGAACTCCCGGTGGCAAACTTCCACTTGCTATAAGAAAAGAAATATCATCTATATCCTCAACTGCTTTCAAACATTTTTTCCATTCTATTTCGGATAGCGGTGTACCCGGCATACCAAAACGATATTGAGCGTTATCAGCTTCGTCGAGTACAATTATATTTTCCCTTGTTTCATTTTGTGTTTCAATAATTACTGATGTTATATTTTCCTGATCAAGCAAATGGTTGAAATATTTGCCGGTGTAACCACCCGATGGAAATACAGCAGTTGCCTCACCGCCTAATTTTTTAATGGCTCTTGCAACGTTTATTCCACCGCCACCTGGTTCTAAATCTGGTGCGGCGCATTGCAATTTTTTATCGGGTACCAAAGCTGGTATTGAAGTACTTTTATCTATACATGGGCTAAAGGTTATGGTAACAATGGTTGGCATAAATTATAAGAAAATCTTTTTATTAATTTAAATAATTCGCAATATGCTGAAGATTAGTTTGAAATATCAAAAGCTCGTTTCATTAGAGTGTCAGTCTGAGCCTGTTAAAGATGATGTGCTTCTTCAAACCCGCCTTCGACAGGCGCAGGCTGACATTAAAATAATGTGACTTTTTTAATTAATTATTTCCATTCCCCGGTATTTCATCTTCCACTAAAATATTTGTAAGTGTATTTTTTGATTGCTCGCCCTTTAACATACAATCAATATTATAAAAAGTGGTATCAGCAATATTT
>JANPIF010000212.1:0-1921 GCA_031424845.1 Ferruginibacter sp. | reverse complement strand
CTCCCGATCATATTAAAGATGCTGCAAAAAAAGCCATTGATGAAAACTTTAGTCACTACACACCTGTAGCAGGGTATTTAGATGTAAGACAAGCGGTTTGCACAAAACTTAAAAGAGATAATAATTTAGATTATACACCTGAGCAAATTATAATTAGTACAGGAGCTAAACAAAGTATAGCCAATGTGGTGCTTGCATTAGTAGATAAAAATGATGAAGTAATTATTCCTACTCCTTATTGGGTTACATACAGCGAAATTGTGCGCCTTGCCGGTGGTACTGTAAAATTTGTAAATACCAAAATAGAAAATGGTTACAAAATAACGCCAGAGGAATTAGAAAAAGCCATTACGGCAAATACAAAACTATTTATGTTTTCATCGCCGTGTAACCCAACCGGTGCAGTTTATACAAAAGATGAATTGGAAGGATTAGCAGAAGTTTTTAAGCAACATCCTCATGTGATGATTTTGAGCGATGAAATTTATGAGTTTATCAACTACAATAGCAACCACCAAAGTATAGCACAATTCGATTTTCTAAAGGATAAAGTAATATTAATAAATGGTTTAAGTAAAGGTTATGCTATGACGGGTTGGCGCCTTGGGTATGTAGCTGCATCAGCAGAAATTGTAAAAGCATGCGACAAATTACAAGGACAATTTACAAGTGCCACATGCTCCATCACACAACGGGCAGCCATAGCTGCATTAACCGGTACACATGCTCCAACTGAAGAAATGGTAGCAAAGTTTAAAGTTCGCAGAGATAAAGTGATGGAATTATTACATGATATTCCCGGCCTTATTTACAACGAACCTCCAGGAGCTTTTTATGTTTTCCCTGATGTAAGTTTTTATTTTGGCAAGAAAACCCCTGCTGGAGATATAATAAGTAATGCTGATGAATTGTGCATGTACTTTTTAAATACTGCACATGTTTCTGTAGTTACAGGTAAGGCTTTTGGTGAGCCTAAATGTGTAAGAATGTCATTTGCAGTAAATACATCCAATATTGAAAAAGGGTTTGAAAAGATCAAGAAGGCGTTGAGTGATTTAGCGTGAGAATTTTGCAATTAGAGATGTACTCTCTCCTTATTTTGCAACAAATTTTCATGAAATGCCACCACTTGAGGGATTAATAAATCTTCTTCATCATTTAATAAAACGGTGTCGCAAAGACTCATTTTGATTTCCTCATCTATTTGGTTTTTAATACGAAGTCTTACAGCTTCCTCAGAAATGTTGTTTCGTGCCATTACCCGTTTTATACGTAAAGTTTCGTTTGCGTAAACACCAATTACCAAATCTAATTGTTTGTCAGCACCGGCTTCAAATATAAGCGCAGCCTCTTTTATAGCGTATGGTGCTTTTTGAGCTTTCATCCAATTATCTGCATCTGCAATAGTTGCAGGGTGAATGATTGAATTGATAAGAGTTGTTTTTTCAGGGTTTGAAAAAACCGTGGTGGATAAATAACTACGATTTAAAATTCCATCTACATAGCTTTCTTTTCCAAAATGCTTGATGATTTGTTGCTTCAAATTTTCATCTTCATTCATTAACTTTTTAGCGGCATCATCTGCATAATAAACCGGTATACCAAGCACTTCAAAAATCTGCGCCACAGTTGTTTTGCCAGAACCTATTCCACCGGTAAGACCAATTTTAAGCATCAGTAAAATTACAAAATAAAAAGTGGCTTTAAAATTTGAAAAATTTTCAAATTTTAAAGCCACTATAAATTAATTGTCATTAAAAATATTTTCGCAATTAAAATTGCCCATTCACAACTCACCATTCACTACTTCTTCACCTCCGTTCCTGCAACTTTATTCACATTAGCCGTCCACTCCATACTAATAGTACTTCTTTCTATTTTCATGTAACTGCCTGGGCTTGTTTCCAAGAGCAATGTTCCA
>JANPIF010000211.1:0-2691 GCA_031424845.1 Ferruginibacter sp. | reverse complement strand
GTTTTCATTAAAGCAGGGTCAGTATCAAAACTTTTGACAACAAGAAAATGGTACCACCCATTACCATGAGCGCCACAACTTTTGGCATAATTCCTTTTTTAAATGAATTTAAAAACCATATCGATATAATGAATGCCATTATTAAACCCAAAATAGGAGCCACTACAATAAACCCAATAATTTTAAACATTACAGGAGAATTGATAACCCCAAAACTGCCCGCAGCCGCCACTGCAGCACCTGTAAAGCCGCCTATAAGTGTATGAGAAGAACTTGAAGGAATGCCATACCACCAGGTTATTAAATTCCATATAATTGCTGCTATTAAGCCTGACATAATAACTTCTAAACTAATGGCGCCTTTTACCGTTTTAGCTATGGTTTCACCCACACCATGATCTTTAAAAATAAAATAAGCTACAAAATTGAAGAGTGCTGCCCACATTACAGCTTGAAAAGGCGTAAGTACTTTTGTAGATACAACAGTAGCAATTGCATTGGCTGCATCATGAAAACCATTTATAAAATCAAATATTAAAGCAAGCGCTATAATAAGTAAAAGAAGTATTGGAAAATCTGGCATCGAATATCTTTTTAAAAATTAATAGGAGAAACCCAAGTGTTTTAATTCTTAAGAATATTTTACAATAATGCTTTCAATTACATTGGCCGCATCTTCACATTTATCAGTTACTATTTCCATTACCTGATAAATTTCTCTCTTTTTAATTACTTCTTTAGCATCAGGCTCCGTAGCAAATAATCTTTCAATACTCATATCAAAAATATCATCGCCTTGGTTTTCTATGCTGTTAATGGCTACTAAAGCATCGGTTATTTGGCGCATGTTTTTCATATTGCGCAGCTCTGTAACAGCCTTGTGTACTTGCACACAACCAAGGGCAATAAGATCTCCAAATTTTCTAATTCCAATATCATCTGGGTTTACCCTATAAAAATTAATTTTTTTAGCAGATGCATAAATATAATCTGCAATATCATCTAAAGCAGAAGCCAAATAATGAATGTCTTCTCTATCAAATGGTGTAATGAAATTTTTGCCAAGCTCAGTAAAAATTTGATGGGTGTAATTGTCATTTACATGTTCCATATCCTCTACTTCCTTTATTAGCTTAGCACGTTTTTCAAAGTCGGGCTCGTTTACAACTTCTTTAAGTTTATCTCCCATGTTTACAAGTACACCTGCAACATTTTCAAATAGCTGATAAAAAATTCTGTCTTTAGGTAAGAAGATTTTTAAAATTGAATTGAAGCCCATATTTTTTTAATTTTTGCGAAATTATAAGGAATACTATTTTTAATACTATAAATATAATTGATAACATTAAGGTAACATTAAAAATTTACCTGTGCTTGTAAACGCATAAAATTTCCTTTTTGTAAGTTGCTTTTTGCTCTGGCATCTTCAAATCTTCTTTTTGACAAGACATAAGATGCTGTAAACTCAAAATTTTTATTTACCTGCCATTCTACTCCTGATTCCATTTCATTTACAGTGTAGCTTCTAGCATCCAATTCATGCTTTTTACCGCCATCATATTTTTGTAATCTTGTATATGGGAAAAGAAGCATTTCATTTTTTAATTCAACCCTATACGTTAAGGTGATGTATCCACCTTTTAGTTTTTTAGTTTCTATTGAATCTTTTATTGAATTATACTCAGGCCCTTCGCCCCAATTGTATTCAGCTTGTATTCCAAATGGTTTTGGGTAAACAATTAAACTAGTAGCAATTCTAGCATCATTAAACTCAAAGTTGTTTGCTGCTCTTGTACTGGCACTTCTTAATTCTGCCGGCAATACATATTTTCCTTTATAAGCCTGTATGCCGGGTTCAATAATTTGATTTTTAATATTAAATGGGTAACTCAATCGAGCCACAGCATGCAAATTATTATTTGCTTCTGCTCTATTAGCTGTTTGCCCATTGAACAAACCGAATGCGAAAACACCATAGTCTCCGGAGCCTTTAAAATTATCTTTTACAAAAGATGCAAATAAATCTCTTTTGTTTTTTGGGGCCCAATAAAAAAATGCACCAAGATCTCTTTCATTAGATAATGGACTATTTAGCGCATCATTTCTATCCAATGGTAACCTATTTTGGCTACTCTGCATGTTCTCAAAACCAAAAGGAACTTTACTCTGTCCCACACGTAACCTAAACTCTTCTTTTTTATCAAAACTTATGTCAAAATAAGCATCTCTTATCTGAAGAATATTTTGGGTTGTGCCTGTTGAACTTCCAAAATCTGGTTGTATATATATGAAAACATTTTTAGCAATATTGCCGCTGATAATTACACGTCCTCTACGTAAAGCAAATCCCCCGTCTTTACCAATAGAACGGTCGCATTGCTCACATTTTAAATTTTCATTTGTTTCTAGTAACCTGTTATAACGTACCTGCACGTAACCTCTTATAGAAAATGATTCGTACCAATGTTTGATATCTTTTTTGGGAGCTTCAGATTTTATTTCTGTATTTGGAGTTTGGGCACTAGCCAAAATACATGCTAGCATGCTTACTATTGCTAAAAATAGTTTCATGGGTTATCTTTTAATTGCCCTGCAAAAGTGTAGTTTCTTTTTTAAAAAATAAAAAATAAAATATTACAATAATATCAAATTGTTAAGCATGCAAATAGAGCTCCGTTAAAAAGTTAACGG
>JANPIF010000210.1:0-4927 GCA_031424845.1 Ferruginibacter sp. | reverse complement strand
TATTTTTATTTTTTTTTCTAGCGGTTTATCAATTTGTTTTATAAAACATATATTATCAAAAGGGGCCTGACTGTTTGCTGTTTTATTCGAATATTGCTTGCGGCCATGATCACTCATAACAACAACAATTGAATTAGAATCTTTTTTTTGTATTTCATCAACATAATTGATAATCTTTTTATTGCAATATTTCAAGTATGATAAATAAGCAATAGGCTCATTTTTTTTATTCAGATTGAAATGACTACTTAAAGAGTTGGGAACACCTGAACTATCAAATAAATAAGGCTCATGTGGCATTAAAAAATGTGCATAAACAAATTGCGGCAATTTTGATTTTGTTTGGATTGTATTTAATAATCCTTTCTCAACTTTTTGATTATATACGGGAAAATCACCTAAAAATAATTTCTGCATAAATTCTATTTCATTGCCCTTCTTCATGAAATTACCTCCCAAATCTTTAAACATTTTACTGAATATAGTTTTATTGGTTAAAACTCTTGAATGTCCTATTAAGAAACCATCGCCTCCAATATTTTTACTTGTTAGAATATCAAAAAAAGAGTAGTTTTTTATTTGATAACCCATTCTTTCAAATATCTTAAATACAACTCCATTTTTAATTTCCGAAGTTCTTCTCTGTATTTCTTTTGCAGTTACAATACTGTTATTATCAGGTCTAGATAAATATTGCATATTAATAGTGGACGACATACTAAATGGAGTAAAAAAATAATTGGCGGTTATTGGTACATAATCAAATCCTTTAGCTTTCAAACTTTCAAAAAATAAATCATTTTTAAACCCCATACTGTCTTTTAGGGATGTATAGCCCGCATATTCATCAAATACTAAATAATAAATATTTGGTCTTTGTCTGACAGCCTTATAATTAAAATCAAAATTAGGTTCTATGGTATGTGGCTTTTCAAAACCAATTTTATAAAGTAAAAAAACTGAATCATAACTACAATAAATCAATAGTAAGATGTTAAAAAATACTGTAAGCTTTATTTGAATTTTAAGATTATTATTTAGGGTATAGTAAGTGATAAATAAAAGAATAAGCAGCGAGGGTAATAATATTTTATAGGAACTTAGTAGTGGGAAATACTCCAGACTTTCTTTAATGGCTCCAAAAAACAGAAATAAGACCCACAGAAAAAATGTGATAAGAGCTGAAAGAAGTTTTGATTTACTAAATAGAAAAAGTATAAAAAAAGTTATTATCAGAAATGAAGAAATCCACAACCCTATTTCAATTGCTTCAAAAAAGGAGATGGCACCATAATTTTCAATAACTCCGTGTAGGCAAAAGAAAAGCGGTAGTAACAATAAGTAAAATGGATATCTACGTATTCTTTGCATTATAAAATGTTATAGCACATTTAATGATTAGTAATTTTGGGATATTTATTTTTAAACATAGTTTGTAAATAACACACACCTATTACTGCCAATATTATCACAAAAGGAAATATGGGGGCTATAAACCTGTTCCCCCAATCATCGCAGGTTACAAAAATGCCAGTTGCTGTAATCAGGATTATTGCTATTGAAAAGAATTTTATTAAAGAATATTCTTTTCGTTTATTAAAAAAAATACCAATTAAAGCAAAGGGGTAAAACAGCCAATTGATAGCAAGAAAAATATTGTTTTTTAAACTAAAATAAGGTCTCACAAAACCAAAGAATAATATCATTTTGTGTAACCCTGCTTTAAAAAATCTTGAAACCCCAATTTCATTTTTTATTACTTTATATGCTCCCATTAAACCTGTTCTGTTAAACTGACTATAATCTGCTTTTATACCTTCCTGAGGCACCATACAAATAACCTCCATTCTTTTCAATGAATCAGGATTTACAAAATAACGAAAAGGAGAGTTTAATGCTGCAATACATAAAATAATGCCTACTACTAATAATGAGAAAAAAGTCTTGTATTGTTTTTTTGAAAAATACACAAAAATAAAAGTGAAATATGCTGCCAATAAAAACAATATACCAACAGGCCTTGTAGTAATAATTGCTAATGACAAACCAGTAAAATAAAAAAGATTTTTAGCATTAAACTTATCTGTCAATTTTATAAAAAAGAAAAATCCAATTACACCTAAACTTGTATGTACCCCTTCGGAGTAAATAAAGAAAATCCATTTTTGTATTGGATAACAAAAAAGATAACATACAAAAATGAGTAACGCTAAAAAATTGTTGCTGGTTTTTTCTTTAATAAGTTTATACAAAAAAAATGCAGCACCGTAAGCAAGTAAAATTTGCAATACCGAAACGACAACTAAACTTATTTTAAATTTTATAAAAAATGAGAGCAATAAAGAGTAACCAATAAAGAAATAACTAAATTCTCCATAATTTAAATTTCTTCCCTCAGCAATACTTTTTGCATCTAACAAATATTTAAAAGCTTCTCCACCTGAGTTTACACCAAAATATATAAGCATACTAAAAGCACCTAAAAAATACATTAGCGAAATGCCAATAAATTGTTTTTTTTGTACAGATGTTAATGCTACGTTCATTATATATTTTTTCCTTTCATTGCCTCTCCTACTGCACTGTTCATTATTCTTTCTGCATAAGGGCGGGAGATATCGTTTAGTATTTCAGTTTTGTTTTGTATTAAATTTTTATCTGCCATGGTTAATGCTAATTGTAAGGCTTGCATGGCTGCAGCAGTTTCTGTTAGTTCATTGCTTATGAGTAACCCAGCATTTTTTTGTAGAAATCGCTCTGTAGTTTTTAGCAATTGTTCAGCTTCAGTACTGGCTTCTGCCAATGCACGTGCAGCTATATCATTTTGGGCATTTGCCATAGAATCGAGCAACATTTTTTCTACCGTCTCATCATCAATTCCGAGTTGGGGTTTTATTTCTATACTTTGTTCAATTCCACTTCTTAACTCTTTTGCTTTTACAGTTAATATTCCATCGGCATTTATTAAAAAACTCACCTGCACTTTTGCCATACCTGCAGGCATAGCAGGTATCCCTTTGAGATTTAATGTAGCAAGCAATCTATTATCTTTTACTATATCTCTCTCCCCTTGGTACACACTAATACGCATGTTTACCTGTGCATCTATTTGTGTGGTATATTCTCTTGCTGCGCTCGATGGTATTTTAGCATTGCGGGGAATAAGCACATCCATTAATTCTCCTGCTGTTTCTATCCCTAAACTTAACGGTGTAATATCCAGCAGCAATACATCTTTATTATTACCAGCTAAAATATCTGCCTGTATGGCTGCTCCTAATGCTACCACTTCATCAGGATTTACATTATTATTTACGTTCTTGCCAAAATAATTGCTTACCATATCATTTACCAAAGGCACTCTAGTACTGCCTCCCACCATTATAATTTCATCAATATCATATTTTGCAAGTTCTGCATCCTTCATAGCCTTCTTGCAGCATTCAATTGTTCTGTCTATTAATGGTTTTACCAGTTCATCAAACTTAGTTTTGCTTATTTTAACTTCTTTATCCTGTATGGTGGCTGAGAAATTTTCATTGCTAGAAAGATATTTTTTTGCTTCTTCTGCTTTCAGCCTTAACTCTTGTGTAAGTGATTTATCGGTTAGTAATTCTTCTTCTGTAAAATGTTTTTCATCTTTCCAAAATTGTACAATGGCATTGTCAAAATCATCGCCACCAAGATAAGTATCCCCATTGGTAGAAAGCACTTCAAATACACCATTGTTTAATCTCAACAGAGATACATCAAATGTACCACCACCTAAATCATAGACTGCAATGGTTTTAAGCTCATCTTTATTAATCCCTAGTCCATAAGCAAGACTTGCCGCAGTAGGTTCATTGATTATTCTTAATACATCAAGGCCTGCAAGCTTACCAGCATCTCTTGTTGCCTGCCGTTGTGCATCATTAAAATAAGCAGGTACTGTTATCACTGCTTTATTTACCGGAGTTTTAAGAATATGCTCTGCTCTTTTTTTCAGTTCTTTCAAAATAAGTGCAGATAAATCTACGGGAGAATAAAACTGATCATCTATTTTAATTTGAACCTGTTTATCACTATCGGTGTCAATAATTTTGTAAGAGAAAAAAGAGGCATTGGTTTTTATATCATCGTAGTTTTTACCAAGTAATCTTTTGGCAGAAAAAATGGTTCGTTCCGGTGATGTTATTAGAAATTCTTTTGCTTCATTGCCCACTAATATATTGCCTGTTTTATCAAAGTAAACCACTGAGGGAACCAATGAAGAACTATCATGTTCTTTTAACGCAACTGCTTTCCTTTTGTCGGGGTGTATAATTGCTATAAGGCTGTTGGTTGTACCTAAATCTATTCCCACAATAATTTCTTCTTTCTGTAAACTGCCCGTAGCAATGTTGATCCCAATTTTAGCCATTCTTTTTTTTGCAAAAGTATTGAAAAACCGCGGCAAAGTTTTTTGTAAGATGGTGGAGTTTATTTTGGGATAAGTCAATAGGTATGTTGCAAATTGTAAAAAACATTAGTAGACTAAAAAACCAGTATTATTCAAATGCTTTACTTTCTAAAACATCACCACCCGGCCTTTCCAAGAAAGAGGAGGCCACCCCTCATAATTTTCAAGATGCTTTCATTTATTAAAGTCTAAGATCTTCTCAATAGGATAGGATTTAGGATAGGTTTTTAATAGAAAAAAATGATAAGGACAATTTTAAAATAAAGTAAAAAGTGATTTTAAAAAAGCTTCATGTTTTCCATAATATATTTATTAAAAACAAAAGCCCTGCAACTATGCATTGCAGGGCTTTTGCTTTTCAAACTTTTTTTATTATCGCATTAAGTACATTTTGCCATAACCTTTATTAAAATATTTATCAGTATTGTCACCATCTGCTTTGTATTTATCAAGCGATTTACCATTTAAGTTTGTAATAACACGATA
>JANPIF010000209.1:0-3217 GCA_031424845.1 Ferruginibacter sp. | reverse complement strand
CTTTCTTCTACTTTATTAAGTGATTGTTGAAGTTTATTTTGATATTGTTGTTGGTATTTTTTTTCAAGATCGGCGGCTATTACATTTTCTACATCAAAGGTATGCCCGCAGTTTGGGCATTTAATATCGTTCGTCATTGTTGGTATTTTTTACAAGATAATAAATTTGGAGGAAGGATTGTGAACGCCAACAAAGCAGAAATTTTGTTGCCACGAATTACACCAATTTACACGAATAAGTAACTTAAAATATAAAATAATTTTTAATTTTTAATGAATGTGACATTAGATATTATATTTAATTGGTAGTGCATAATAAAAGTTGAAAAAAGATTTTCTGATCAAGCTAGCCATGATAGAAGTGGAATGCCCGGAATGAGTGATTCCGCTGCAAGCGGAAGAAACGACATGAGGACTTGTAACGGATAGCATGAATCAACTGCTGAATAAGGGTCTTTTGCTGATGCTCCAAATTGTATAATTAAAAAAACCTGCAAAAGCAGGTTCATTATTTTGTGCGGCCAATCAGATTCGAACTGACACACCCGTTGTATGGGCGCTACCACCTCAAGGTAGTGCGTCTACCAATTTCGCCATAGCCGCAGATAGAATTAAAGTTTTATAGTAGTCGTAAAATTACAAAATACCTAAAACTAAAAAAACGCTTTAAAAAGCGTTTTTTGTGCCCCGGAACGGAGTTGAACCGTTACTTACATTGCTGTAAACAGGATTTTATGTCCTGCGTGTCTACCAATTTCACCACCGGGGCATTTGTGAGACTTAACTTGTATTAGTCTTACAAATACATAAAAAAACTCCCGTCTCGGGCGGGAGTTTCTGTGAGCGGAAGACCGGGCTCGAACCGGCCACCCCGACCTTGGCAAGGTCGTGCTCTACCAAATGAGCTACTTCCGCTTTTAATGTATAAGAACTTTTTTCTTTAAAATAAATCTTTCGATTTGTTTTTCGGATTGCAAAAATAAGGATTGAAACTTAATTACAAAATTTTTTATTTGTAAGTAGGATTGTAAAGTGTATTTGCAGGCACATTTACTTCTGGTTTTCCTTTATATCTGTGGGTGTATTGTGCCACACATGCAGATAGAATGATAGCCACCACTACAAATATCTGGCAAAACCATATGAACTTTGAAGATGATACCCAACTGTGAGAAAAATCTTTTTCTTTATTGTCAATTATTTCAGGTTGCATTTTTATTAATTTTCAGTTGCAAAAATAAGGGCTTATTTTTTAAAAATATTATTTGCCGGTAAAAATTTCGGAAAAGGTTTTTTTATTTTTAAAATAATACTGCCATAAAATACTGCCGTTATAAAATCCTTCCAATTTTTTATTGACTGTTTTTACTTGTAAAGATTTTTTCTTTTCAAATAATATCCAATTAGCAAAATGTAGATGTGCTTTTGCAATGGCAATAAAATAACCTCCATCTCCGGCAAATAGTCCTTTATATGCTGCAAGTGCATCTAACCCGAAACGCATTGGCAGTTTCCATAACAATGCGGCAACGGTACTATTTTTATAAAGCATTATTAAATTATTACGGAAATTTAAATACGTTTTTTTACTATTTCCTTTCGGTAATGTACCACCTCCAACATGATACACTACAGAGGCTGGTTGCACATAAATTTTGTAACCTGCACGCTGCATACGCCAACAGAGATCAATCTCTTCCTGATGTGCAAAAAAATATTCATCAAGCCCGCCCAATAAATTATATACATCAGCTTTTACAAACATAGCGGCTCCACTTGCCCAAAAACAGGGGCTGGCATTTTCATATTGCCCATCATCTTTTTCTATATTTTCCAACACCCGACCTCTTGCAAATGGGTAACCAAATACATCAATCCAACCGCCACATGCACCCGCATATTCGAAACGAGTTTTATTCTTTTCATCAAGTATTTTTGGCTGACACGCAGCTATGTTTTTGTTATTTTCCATTAAGGATATAACAGGCTCAATCCAGTTTGGCGTTACTTCAACATCGCTGTTTAATAGCACAAAATAATCGGCTGTTACGTGCTTTAATGCAGTGTTGTAACCTTTTGCAAAACCTTCGTTGGTAGGGTTCGTAATTATTTGTATACTAGGATAATATTGTTGTAGATACTTAATTGAATCATCCGATGAGGCATTGTCTGCAACAATTATTTTGATATTTGTATAAGTAGAAGCAAGAACAGATGGCAAATATTGTTGTAAAAACTTTTTTCCATTCCAGTTTAAAATAACCACTGCTACCAATGGTAATTTTTGTTGTTGCGAAATAATATCATTGCTATTAACAGTTGTCATATCATTACAAACATACTTCATTTGTAAAATTTATGTTCAATTACATTTCTTTATTTGCTATTTTTAAATATGTTACAACGGTTTTTTAATTTAAGAAATATATTAGGATTAATTGCTATTGCATTTGTAATGGGTAGTATATTTTTTAGTAATTATCTGGCAAAAAAAATTGCTGTAGATGAAAAAAGAAAGATAGAACAATACGTAGAAGCTGTTAACGATTTAAATAACATAGCCAATCCTGATACAAAACTTGCCACCAAAATTATTATTGAAAATGGAAAAGATATACCGTTAATAAAAACCAATGAAAACGACAGTATTATAGAACATAATTATGATTCTGCCAGTGTTCATAAAAGTACTTCTTTTTTAAAAGACAAACTCGCTGAATTAAAGAAAATAAATCCACCGATTGTGTGGCAAAATCCGCAAAATGCTGCTGAAAAAAACTTCACTTATTATGGAGAATCTGATTTGCTTGTGCAGATAAGATATTTCCCTATTGTACAACTAGTAGTTGCCATGCTTTTTATTATTATAATTTTCATTGCAGTGTCTAACAGAAGCAAGAGTACTCAAAACCAAGTGTGGGCGGGTATGGCAAAAGAAACTGCACACCAGCTAGGTACGCCTATATCCTCTCTGGAAGGGTGGATGGAAATGTTGAAAGACAATGAGAGTACACAGAAAATAGCTTTCGAAATGAGCAAAGATGTGGAGCGTTTAAAATTGGTAAGCGATCGATTCGGTAAAATTGGCAGTACACCAAAATTAGAAGAGACAGATTTAATAATGCAGGTAGAAAGCATGGTAAGCTATATAAAAAGAAGAGCAACTGATAGGGTATCTTTTACTGAAAATACAAATGGCGAAACTGATATTACTGCCA
>JANPIF010000208.1:0-12815 GCA_031424845.1 Ferruginibacter sp. | reverse complement strand
ATTTTATTGAAACTATAAAATCTTTAAGCCTTAGTACTAAAGCATTTGATAAACGAGTTACCATTCAATTTGATGATGTACAAAAATTAATAGATAAAAATTTAAACATTCAGTTTCATAGTGGGCATCAGATAAACTGGGAGTTTGCAAGTTTGGCCATTTCAAAAAAACTTTCCATACCGTGGCTTGCAGTTTACATGCGCATTTCATCTCAACCTTTGGAGAGATTATTTTTAAAAATAAGAACAAAGTTTGGAGCTACTATGGTAGAAAGAAATAAGTACCAAAGTATGATGCCACAATTAATGAAGAACCAGTATGCATTGGGTTTAATTGCGGACCAAAACCCTGATAATGTACAAAAGGGTTATTGGCTTAATTTTTTAAACAGACCTGCACCTTTTCAAACCGGGCCTGAAAAAGGCGCTATGCGTTATAAAACCGCTGTAGTTTTTGTAAATATTATTAGATTAAAAAGAGGGTATTATCATATTGACTGCAAAGTGATAACAGAAAATGCAAGTACATTTAGCAACGGAGAAGTTACCCGGCTTTACAGAGATTTTTTAGAAGAAGGAATTAGTAAAAATCCATCTACTTATTTGTGGAGCCACCGCCGTTGGAAATTTGAATGGAAAGATATCTATAGCAAAAAATGGATTGATAATATTCCTCAACCATAAAGCATAAAAAAACCGAATGAAACATTCGGTTTTTATTTTAATTAAGTACGCTTGGTTCTTTTTTAATTTTAACGCCTTTTTCTTCTTTTATTTTTGCCCAACCTCCTAAAACATTTCTCACATTGTGTATGCCTTCTTTTTTAAGAATCGATAATGCAATTACACTTCTATAACCACCGGCACAATGCACATAAATATTTTCATTTTCTTCAAACTGAGCTAGTAAGGCTACATCTGTCATATCGCTCAGTGGTAAATTCACTGCATCTTTTAAATGTCCATCAGCATATTCTGTTTCTCTGCGCACATCTACAACAATTAAATTTGGATCGTGTGGCATATCCATCACCAGTTCATCAGGCTCTACATCAATAATCATATCCACTTTTTCACCTGCATTTTTCCATGCTTCAAAACTGCCGTTTAAATAACCACTCATTTTATCAAATCCAACTCTTGCAAGTCGTATAACAGTTTCTTCTTCTTTTCCAATAGGCGTTACTAAAATTAATTTTTTATCAAAAGGTATGAGACTGCCTGCCCATTCTGCAAACCTACCTTCTAAACCAATAAATAATGAACCGGGAATATATCCTTCGGTAAATTCTGAAGCAGGTCTTGTATCTAAAATAATTACATCATCTTGGGTTGAAAGTTTTTTAAACTGGTCTATACTCAATGCCACATTTGCTCTTGCTTTTACCTCCTCCAATGCATCATACCCTTTTTGGTTTATAGCGGCATTGATAGCAAAATAAACCGGTGGTGTATTCAAACCTGTAGTTACAGATTTTATAAAATCTTCTTTACTCTGAGGTTGCAAAGCATGATTTGTTTTTCTTTCTTCACCCATGGTGCTAAAAGTATTTGGTCCCAAACTTTTTCCGCAACTGCTTCCTGGGCCATGTGCAGGATAAACAATTATATCATCTGGTAATGGTAGTATTTTTTCTTTTAATGTATCGTACATAATTCCTGCAAGCTCTTCGCTGCTAAGATCTCCACTACTTAGGTCTGGTCTTCCCACATCTCCTACAAATAAAGTATCTCCGGTAAAAATTGCATGTGGTTTATTGGTTTCATCATTTAATAAATAACAAGTACTTTCCAGCGTATGACCCGGTGTATGAATAACTTTTATATTTAATTTCCCAATATTATAAATTTGTCCATCGACAGCATTTTCTATTTTAAAATTTGTGGTAGCCCCAGGCCCAAAAATTATTGGGGCACCCGTGGCATTACTTAAATCAATATGACCACTTACAAAATCAGCATGAAAATGTGTTTCAAAAATATATTTTATAGTAGCATTTCTTTCTTTAGCCATTAAAATATATTCTTCTATATCTCTCAATGGATCAATAATAGCCGCTTCACCATTGCTTTCTATATAATAAGCGGCTTCGCTTAAACAAGTTGTATATAATTGTTTTATTAACATATTTATCTCTTTATTTTCAGCCTGCAATTTACACATAAAAAAAACGTTCCAATTATTTGGGAACGTTTTTAAAATTTTGTTGTTTGAAATCTAGGCAACTAAATCATCTACTAAACTTGTAATTTCATCTATACGTTTGTAATTAACTGTGTAGTAAATAAACTTACCGTCACGCTGGGTACTTACAATCCCTGCTCTGCGCAAAATAGCTAAATGTTGAGAAGCAACAGATTGCTCCAAACGCATGCGAACATAAATTTCGGTTACCGTAATTTTCTTTTCTGTTTCAACCAATGTAAGAATTTGCTGTCTCAACTTATGGTTCAGCGCTCTCAATACAAGTGCTGCTTTTTTTAAGTTGTGATAATTAATTTTTAGAACATTGTCTGAGGATTCTAGAGCAGATTTGACCTGCCCTTCTGTTTGAGTTGCAATCATAACTTTAATTGGATTTTTAAAATGCTTGAACAATTTGAACAATGCAAATATATGAATTGTTGTGCTTATGAATTAGTTCAAATATGTTAAAAGATTGATGAGTTATTTGTTACAGATTATGAAATTCTTTAGTATAAAGAGGTGAGGATGTTACAATATCGGCAAAAATTTCCCCGCAAAATTTGTCATAAGAAAGTAAATTTATTGCATTTGTTATTTCAAGTGTATTTTGAAATGCTGAATTTGAATTAGTATTTATGTTTTGAAATTTTTCCATACCACTTCCAAAGAATAAAATATTTTTATTACTTAATAATGATTCGCAAAAATGTACATCAACTATTGCTGCATGCGGAGCAACTACTTCTTCTAAATCTTTATTATATATGGCTGTATAAACTTCCATTCTTCGGGCATCTATCATGGGGCAAAACAGGAAATCTTTCTCCGACGAAAAATGCAAAATAGCTGTTTTAGCCAGTGCCTCTAATGTACCAATTGTAATGAGTGGTTTATTTAATGCATAGCACAAACCTTTGGCTGCAGAAAGGCAAACTCTTAATCCTGTATAGGAGCCTGGACCAATAGTAGTAGCTATTGCATCAACATTATTTATAGAAATGTTGAGTTGAGAAAGTAAGTTTTTTATTGATGAATGCAAAAATGTTGCATGTTCTTTTTGAACTTTATTCGTTTGTTGCATTAATATAACACCATTTTCTGCAATGCTTACAGATGCAGTTTCGAGTGTACTATCAAGGTTAATTACAATAGCCATTAAATTTTATTGATTTCATTTTTTAATCCTGCTGCAGGTGTAAATCTTTTATCAGTTACAGATAATTTTTCCAGTAAATCATATACTTTTTTTACTCCAATTTTTCTACACCATTCAAATGGACCGTATGGATAATTTGTACCGAGTTTCATGGCAACATCAATATCATTTTCACTGCTCACATTTTCATCTTTAGCAAAATATGCTTCATTAATTATCATTGCTATTATTCGTGGGCTCACAAAACCTGGTTCATCATTTACAGTAATGAATTTCTTCCCTAAACTTTTTAAAACATGTGCAGCTTCCATATTAATTTCACCGGCTATTTCCCACAATTCTTTTTCAGCAAAACCCGGCCATAAATTAATTCTTATAATATTTTTATTGCTATTTTTTTCTGATAAAGACTTTACCATACTGTTTATAAAAACAGGTTGTGTTGTTGCACTGTAATCAATACAACTGTTTTCGTCTAAATCAAAAACAGCATCCGCATCAATATGGGAAAATAATTCAGTAATATTTTCAGCATGTATCCAAGTAATATCCGGTAAACTTTTTATTAACTCATTAAATATTTCAACATTTCCTGTTACAACATATTTCATTCTAAAATTTTGCACAAAAATACGTGCTATAAAGACGATATATTTGCTTAAAGAAAAATAAAATAACTATGGAGAAAATTATTATTAAAACCCAAAAAGCCCCCGCTCCAATTGGTCCTTACAACCAGGCAATAAAGGCAGGTAATATGTTATTTGTTTCAGGCCAAATTGCGCTTGATCCTTTAACGGGAGAATTATTAATGGATAATATTGACCAGGAAGCCAATCAGGTAATGAAAAATATTGGATCAATATTAACCGAAGCAGGTGCAGGTTTTGAACATATAGTAAAGACTACCATATTTTTAAGCGATATGAGTTTGTTTACCGCTGTAAATGAAATTTATGGCAAATATTTTTCCGCTAATTTTCCTGCTAGAGAAACAGTTGCTGTAAAAGGATTACCTAAAAATGTGAATGTAGAAATAAGTGTAACAGCTATCGTATAATATGATTTTAATAACCGCAAAAGTACATCCTTACCTTATTGAAACCTTTGAAAAAAAAGGCTATAAAGTTTTATACAATCCTGACATTACCTATAACGCCTTGCTAGAAAAAATAAGTGATGTTAATGGACTTGTTGTAACAACTCGACTGAAAATAGATAAAGCAATTATTGATGCAGCTAAACATTTAAAATGGATTGGCCGGCTTGGTAGTGGAATGGAATTGATAGATACAGATTATGCTGCAACAAAAAATATTGTATGCGTTAGTAGTCCCGAGGGAAATAGAAATGCAGTGGGTGAACATGCGCTGGGTATGTTACTTTCACTTACCAATAAAATCATAAAAAGTAGTAGTGAAATAAAAGAAGGTAAATGGATAAGAGATGAAAACAGAGGAATAGAAATTAGTGGTAAAACTATTGGTATAATTGGCTATGGAAATACAGGAACCGCTTTTGCTAAAGTATTATCTGGTTTTGATGTGACCATGCTAGGATATGATACCAATAAACTTGGGTTTGGAGGTAAATTTATAAGAGAGGCAGATTTAGAACAAATATGCAGGTATGCTGATGTCATTAGTTTTCATGTACCGCTTTGTGATGGAACAAGGCATATGGCCGATGAAGATTTTTTTAATAAACTGAAAAATAATCCAATCATTATCAACACATCCCGTGGTAACGTTATAGATACAGCTGCAATGATAAATGCATTAAAAGAAAATAAAATTAGTGGCGCTGCGCTTGATGTGTTAGAGAATGAAAAATGGGAAACATTTTCTGAAATAGAAAATGAACAAATGGAATACCTTTTGCAAAAAGATAATGTGCTAATTACGCCACATATTGCGGGGTATAGCAAAGAAGCTTTTTTTAAAATGAGTGAAGTATTGGTAACTAAGCTACAAGCTTTAAAATTAGAGTAATTAATTAGGAATTATCTAAAACAGATTTCACTATATTTGTGTTTGTACAACGCTCCGCAAAAACAGGGCGTTGTATTTTTTTTAGTAAAACTCAAACCGTTTTTTATGTCAGAAACAAATTATGTAACACAGGAAAATTTTGATAGAATACAGGTAGAACTCCATAGGATGAAAACTGTGGATAGGCCTGCCGCCAGTGCTGCCATAGCCGAAGCCAGAGAAAAAGGTGATCTTAAAGAAAATGCAGAATACGATGCTGCAAAAGAAGCTCAGGGTTTATTGGAAGCTAGAATTAATAACTTGGAAGGAGTAATTTCTACCGCAAGAATTTTAGATGAAAGCACGATTGATACAAGTCGTGTAAGCATACTTACAAAAGTTACGCTGAAAAATTTAGGTACCAAAAAAACAGTAACCTATCAGATAGTATCCGAGAACGAAGCAGATTTAAAATTGGGTAAAATATCTGTAACATCACCAATTGGAAAAGGCTTATTAGGAAAAGTAAAAGGAGATATTGCAGAGGTAAATGTACCTGCAGGAATATTGAAATTTGAAGTAATAGATATTACTATTTAATTAAAAATACTGAACTTACAACCCGTTGCTAAAATGAGTAACGGGTTTTTTATTTGTTATAAATTTATTATTATGTCTATATTTTCAAAAATAATATCCGGCGAAATACCATCTTACAAAATAAAAGAGAATGACTATTTTTTAGCTTTTTTAGATGTATTCCCTTTGGTAAAAGGACATGTTTTAGTGGTACCAAAAATAGAAGTTGATAAACTTTTTAGCCTACCCGATAATTATTTATCTGAAATATTATTGTTTTCAAAATCAATTGCATTTGCCATTGAAAAGTCGTTTGATTGTAAGCGCTGTGGCATAAGTGTAATAGGGCTTGAAGTGCCACATGCACATGTACATTTGGTGCCTATGAATACAGCTGATGATTTAAATTTTACTAGAGAAAAAATAAAAGTTTCAGTAGAAGAAATGAAAGAGATTCAGGATAAAATAATTGGGAATTTATAGGGTTAATCCTATGTAGTTTTAATTTTTACTCTGCCCGGATTATTAGCTATAAAACTTTTCCAGTCATTTTTAACGCCGCCCACAGCAGCCAATACATTGCTTTGTTGAAAATGATGACACAATGCAACTGCCAATGCATCCGTAGCATCAAGCCAGGTGTGCTCTCCTTCAAATTGTAAAATAGACTGCAGCATTTTTGATACCTGTAATTTATCTGCATTTCCGTTCCCGGTAATAGACTGCTTTACTTTTTTAGGAGAATATTCTGTAACCGATAACCCTGCCTGCATGGCAGCAGCAATAGCAACACCTTGTGCCCGGCCTAGCTTAAGCATACTTTGTACATTCTTCCCAAAAAAAGGAGCTTCAATGGCAAAACACGTTGGTTTATATTCGAGTATAATTGAAGTTACTTTGCTGTGTATTTTCTCAAGCCTTTGGTAGGGATCTTCTTTTGATGATAATTTTAGCACACCCATATCTAACAACGATACTGTTTTCGCTTTTACTAAAATGATACCATAGCCCATCACAATTGTTCCCGGATCTATACCTAAAATTATTTTTGTTGACTTTTGCAATACGGACGCTATTTTTACCAAAATTATTATCTGAGCAAAAGTATCAAAATATTATTCAACTGGTTTCTTGGTCCATTAATATTCCTGTTTCTTTCATGGAGTTTGTATAAACAGATCGCCCACCAGCCAGATCTAGCAAACAGGTGGAACCAGATCAAAGGAAGTTTCTCAAACCCCGCATTATGGTTTTCAATTTTATTAATGTTACTAAACTGGGGTTTGGAAGCACGAAAGTGGCAATTACTTTTGCAACCATTGGAAAAATTATCTTTTGCCAATGCTTTTAAAAGTGTTTTTGCAGGTTGCAGTATTACCATGCTCACACCAAACAGAGTAGGTGAATATGGCGGTCGTATTTTGTATGTAAAAGAAGAAAACAGATTAGATGCCATTCCACTCACTATTCTTGGTAGTATAAGCCAGCTTTTTGTAACCGTATTAATGGGGACTGGTGGCCTTATTTATCTAAAATATTTTAATCATAATACGCAAGTTTTTAATTCGCTCCCTGCATATACCGCAGATATACTTTTGTATATAAGCGGCTCTGCTGCTGTGTTTCTCCTTCTTATTTATTTTAGAGTTGGGCTTATTGTAAAAGTTTTAAGCAACGTAAAATTTTTAAATAAACTCTCCGCACACATCATATTGTTAAATACATTTTCACGTAAACAATTGTTAAGAATTCTGTTTTTATCTTTTTTACGCTACATGGTCTTTATTTTGCAATTCGTTCTACTCTTGCAAATAATGCAAGTGCAGATTAGTTTTTTTACATGCTTTAGGTTATTAACGGTTTTTTATTTGGTGATGGCAATAGCGCCTACCATAGGGTTTACAGAACTGCCAATAAGAGCCGCCGCAAGTTTAGAGATTTTGCAATTGTACAGCAGTAATCTTTTAGGCATACAAGCAGCATCATTAGGCATCTGGATAATCAACTTAGTTATACCGGCAATTGTAGGAAGCTTTCTGATTTTAGGAATTAAAATTTTAAAAGACAAATGAGAAACTCTACAAAAAAAATTTACCTCTTCATTGCATGTTCATTTTTTACAGCTTTTTCGTTTGCACAAAAGGGCGAATTCTGTGGCATAAAAAACAAATCATTTTTGCCTGGCGAAAAATTAATAATGAAGGTTTATTACAATGCTATGGGTGCCTACATAGCAGCTGGAGAAGCAACATTTACCACAGCACTTCAGCGTTTTAATGGTAAGCCGGTGTACCATTGTGTAGGCGAAGGAAAGACATATCCATTCTTTGATAATTTTTTTAAAGTGAGAGATCGTTATGAGAGTTACATTGATACTGCTACTATGTCTCCCATAAAATTTTTAAGAAATGTAGATGAAGGTGGGCATAAAATTTACAACAACGTTACTTTTAATCAAACGGCAAATACGGCTGTAAGTACCAATGGTGTTTTTAAAATTACTGATTGTATGCAGGATGTGGTAAGCGCAATGTATTATGCAAGAAACATTGACTGGAACAAATATAAGCCCGGTGATAAAATACCATTTGATATGTTTTTGGACGATGAAATTTTTCACCTCTACATACGCTACATGGGTAAAGAAAAAATTAAAACCCAGTACGGAAAATTTAATGCCATAAAATTTAAACCCCTGCTTATTAAAGGAACAATTTTTGAAGGCGGCGAAAAAATGACCGCATGGGTAAGCGATGATCCAAACCATGTTATATTAAGAGTAGAAAGCCCTATATCTGTAGGCACAATAAAGGTAGATATGATGGGATACTCTGGATTGAGATATCCAATGACTTCGTTAATATCGTTTAGGTAAATTAATTTTTTGGGAGGTTGTGTATTCGAGGCATCAAGTAAGGCTGAAGATAAAGTAAATTTATTTTAGTGGGGAACTTAGCGAACGTCTCGTATGAAACGAGCTGAGGCGGAGGATTTTTAAAAATTTAATTTCTCGCAAGTAATTACAGAATTGCCTCATTAACCTGCGCTAAGGCTCAGGATTTTAAAAAAAGAAAAACTTTGTCTCGGCCTATACTAATTTTTGACCGGCAGTAGTTCTACACTTCGCCTTTTAATAATAAATTTAGCTTTATTTCAAAGTGGTTGGTTAATTATACAACTGCACAAGCCCTGGAACGGAAGCAGCTATATTATGAAAACCCTAAAATTAATAACAACGCTTTTATTATTCGCACTGTACTCTTGCGGACAAAATAATGTTAAGCATAAAGTTGACCCCAGCGTTACCAATCTTAGCAATAAAATTATTCCACTTGTTAGCTACATAGATAATACCGACAGTAGTAAGCAAGCGCTTCTGTACCTTGACAGTGCAACAAGTATGGACAAGAACTGCTTTTCGTGTTACTATAATAAATTAATGTTTTTATACTCTTTAAAGAGATTTAACAAAGCTGTTGAAACAATAAATGAGTGTATAAGAATAAAGCCTTGGGCTTATGACCTTAATTTTACGGGTGGTATTTTATATGAAAAAGTTGGGGACACAATTTCTTCAAAAAAATATTTTCAAAAGTCACTGAAAATTATAAATTCTGTATTAGACACAGTCAAAAATAAAAATTTGGATTATGAAGTGCTTTTAAGTTTTAAGGCAGTAAACCTAATTATGCTTGATGACTTTAAGGGTGGAAATGCTTTGCTGAACGATTTTGTAGACAGACAAAAAGAATCTGATTTAAAAGAGATGGCATTATCTTATATGAACAAAAGCAAAAAAGAACTGGTGGACATGTTAACCGATAGTAAATATCGCCCCTAACTGCATTGTCCTGATTTAGATTGTTAAAAACAATTAAAAAAGTGGAAAAATTTCAATCTAACTACTTTCTCCATTATAAAAAAAGCCCGAAGTAAATCGGGCTTTCTCATTACTAAGATATCAATACTCAATACTTTTTAAACGTCTATTTTGGCGTACTTCGCATGGCTTTCAATAAATTCTCTGCGTGGTGGTACTTCATCGCCCATTAGCATGGAGAAAACACCATCTGCAGTGGTAAGACTGTCAATAGTTACTTGCTTTAAAGTTCTTGTAGCAGGGTTCATGGTTGTTTCCCATAACTGGTCTGCATTCATTTCTCCCAAACCTTTGTAACGCTGTATGTTTACGCTATCATCTTTACCACCACCAATTCTAATAGTTTCTGCTTTGCGTTCTGCATCGTCCCATGCATAGGCTTGTTCTTTTCCTTTTTTTACAAGGTATAAAGGTGGTTGTGCAATGTACACGTATCCATTTTCCACTAACTCTTTCATGTAGCGGAAAATGAACGTCATTATCAATGTAGCAATGTGGCTTCCATCCACATCGGCATCCGTCATAATTATTAATTTGTGGTAACGAAGTTTTGAAATGTCCAATGCTTTTGCATCTTCAAGTGTACCTATTTTTACACCAAGTGCAGTAAACATATTTCTTATCTCTTCATTGTCGTAAATTTTGTGCTCCATCGCTTTTTCTACGTTCAGTATTTTACCTCTCAATGGTAGAATTGCTTGGAAACTTCTGTCACGCCCTTGCTTGGCTGTACCACCAGCCGAATCCCCTTCAACCAAAAACAACTCACAACGACCAGGATCTTTGTCTGAGCAATCTGCCAATTTACCCGGCAAACCACCACCTACTAAAACTGTTTTACGTTGCACCAATTCTCTTGCACGTTTTGCGGCAGCTCTAGCCTGTGCTGCAAGTATTACTTTTTGTATAATTGTTTTGGCATCTTTTGGATTTTCCTCGAGATAATTTTCCAATACACGACTGAGCGTAGTATCTACAATTCCGCTTACCTCATTGTTACCCAATTTGCTTTTTGTTTGTCCTTCAAATTGAGGCTCCGGCACTTTTACAGAAATGATGGCAGAAATACCTTCTCTAAAATCATCTCCTTCAATAGCTACTTTGGCTTTTTCGAACATGCCATTTTTTTCACCATAACTTTTAAAAACACGGGTAATACTTCTTCTGAAACCTGCTACGTGTGTACCACCTTCAATGGTGTTGATATTGTTTACGTAGCTAAATAAATGCTCGGAGTATCCTGCATTGTACGTCATGGCTACTTCTACTACCACATTGTTTTTTTCATCGTACCCATCGCAATAAATAACAATTGGTATTAGAGGACTACGACCAGCTTTTTTATCCAGATATTCAACAAATTCCACAATACCACCTTCGCTGTAAAAAGTTTTGCTATAATACTTTCCATCTTCTTCTTTCTCTCTAAAATCGTTGAGGATAATATTTATTTTTTTGTTTAGAAAAGATAGCTCTCTCAAACGACCTTCTAAAATATCTCTCTTATATTCTGTAGTTAGAAATATACTTTTATCAGGCCAAAAGTGTACATGTGTACCTGTATGTTCGCTGGTACCTATTTCTCTAACTGGATATTGAGGAACACCAATTTTATATTCCTGCTCAAACTTTTTCCCATCTCTGTTTACGGTTGCAATTAGTTTAGTACTAAGTGCATTAACGCAACTTACACCCACACCATGCAAACCGCCTGAAACTTTGTAAGTGTCTTTATCAAACTTACCACCTGCGTGTAATACGGTCATTACTATTTCTAATGCAGATTTATTTTCTTTTGTGTTAATGCCGGTAGGAATTCCACGCCCATCATCCTGTACAGAAATGGAATTATCTTCATGTATAGAAACGGTAATATTTTTACACCAACCTGCAAGTGATTAATCAATCGAGTTATCTACTACTTCATAAACAAGGTGGTGAAGACCTTTTTCTCCTGTATCGCCAATATACATACTTGGGCGTAGGCGAACTGCTTCCAAGCCTTCTAAAACGGTTATACTGTCAGCGCCGTAAACTGGCATTGTTGGTTCTGTTAAAACTTCATTTTCTGTACTCATAAATAGTGGCAAACTTTAAAAATCGAATGCGTGCGAAGTTACGGGAATTTAAGTGTTTTTTCTAATGGAAATTGCTCTGTTTTTAACCACTTACCAACATAAATATTTTATGAAATTTTCACAGTTTTAGGAAGGGTATATTTGCTGAAAACCAACTTAACAGTATGAAATATTTCCTTTTATTTCTTTTGAATATTTGTGCTTTACATATTGCTGCCCAAAAAACTGATTTTATAGTCACCAATATTTCTTTACCGGATGAAATTGCTTATTACGATAACCAATTTTCAGGGCTATACGTGCATGAAGAAAAATTATATTTTATGAGCGAAAGTAGAATCCAAGATAAAGCTGAAGCAAAATTATATTCGATAGACATTAATGATCTAGATGCCAAAATACTTGATAGTTCTTTTGTTCTTCCTTATAAAAGAATACATATTATAAACCTAGATATTCTGCTCAAAAAGATGGAAGCAATAGGTGATGAATACGAGGGTTTGGAAGCAATGGTTATTAAAGGAAAGAATGTTTATTTGTCTGTAGAGACTGCAACACCATCTGATAATTGTTATATACTTAAAGGTGAATTAAATGATACAACACTTGTATTAAATGAAAACGATATTATTTTGCAACCAAAGCCTATAACTCCTGTAGGGAATCATGTTTACAATGCTGGCTATGAAGCAATGGCATTGTCAAAAAACTTATTATTTTCTTTTTTTGAGTTTAATTATTTCCCTAAAGTGAATAAAGTAAATATGATACAGCTTAATTCTTTCAATAGGGTTAGTTTATCAGATTTTAAAATTCAAAAATTGCCTTTTAGAATAACAGATATAACAGCAACAGGAAAAAAAACTTTTACTGCTATTAATTTTTTTTATAAAGGTGAGGGTAAAGATGAGGTGTATAGAATGCCTTTAAATGAAGTGGAAAACAATGCATTAATTAAAGATTCT
>JANPIF010000207.1:0-2770 GCA_031424845.1 Ferruginibacter sp. | reverse complement strand
GCTGTATGTATAATGATGATATTTTTCGGCCAATATCACTATTCCATCTCCATCAGTATATACAAAATTTCTAAACCTTAAATATTTTGAAAATCCATCTTCCTCATCTTTAATTTTTTCAAGTTTCTCTCTTTCTTTTCTTTCTTGTCTGCTTTCATCATCCTTATCATCGGTATCATCTTGAGTTTCGTCAATTGCACTAATTAAAGATGTATTCAAATCTTTTTGGTTTGTACTTATTACATCCCCACTCATAGCATTAATACGTTGTACGAGCATACCATTGATTTCTTTACCTTTTTTTGTATTACTGTAAAATGCAGCCAACACAATTTCTTTATTAGGTATTTGTGCTACTTTGGTACTAACTAGCCATTTTGCATCTATTTCTGTATTAATTTCTTTTAATAAAGTTCCAGTACTATTGTATAATCTTATTACATAATTTTTAAACTGAAGATTTTTATTTTTTTTCTTTTTGCCTTCTTCATACTCATACACACGTCCTACCAATAAAACATTTCCGCCAATGGTATAAATTACATCTTCCAATTGAAAAGTTTTAGGATCATACTCATTATTAATTGTAATTGCAGAACCAACTTTGTTCATTTTTACATCAAATTGTTTTACTTCAAATTTGCTTTTTTCTCTACCCTCATCTGAACTTACAGCAATCATTTTTGTACTGTCACTGTTGTAACTAAAATTGTAATTTAATAAATCTTTTTTTTCATCTTTTTGCCAACTTGTTACTTCTTTCCAATCACCAGAAATTTCGCCATCCTTTTTATTTATTTCGGCTGCAAATACCTGAAGAGTTCTATCTTTTTTATTGTAATCAGAAGCAAGTATGTATAATTTATCTTTAATAAAGAAAAAATCTTCAAACTCTTTTCCCTTCAATTCTTTGTTGTAATCATTGCGAAATTCTTCGGCAAATGCCTTGTCTAATTTAATAAGGGTGGCAGATTCTCTAGTAGTAGCACCAATAACAAAATAACTTTTAAGTGCCTTGTGTCCTTCTCTTACAAAAACACCGGTTTTATCAGCATACACAACTTCAAGGTCTGTACTGCCTTTTTTCATTTTAAATTCATCTCCCCAAGTTGTGCTTGGAGTTTGTGCCGTTAGGCAATTCATCAACAATAGAGAGAGGGAAATCAATAGTAATTTCTTCATGTTGCAATTATTAAGGGTTAGTTTATAACTCAATGATAGAACATATTGTTGAATGTAAAAGAATACTTGAAAAGAAAATTAAAAAAATAATGATTAAAGCGATGTAGATAAATTTGATATTTATTTTTTTAATATTTTTATTACTATCAGCTTGTTTAGAGTTATTAGAACAAATAATTTTTTTTGAAATAGTATATTTGCACCTATGAGTAAAGTAAGAGTACGTTTTGCACCCAGCCCCACCGGCGGGTTACACTTAGGTGGTGTAAGAACAGTTTTGTTCAATTATTTATTTGCTAAAAAACATGGCGGCGATTTTATTGTAAGAGTAGAAGATACTGACCAATCAAGATTTGTAGAGGGTGCTGAAGAATATATTTTTGATTGCCTAACATGGTGTGGAATTGAGGCCGATGAAAGCGTGTTAAAAGGCGGGCCTTACGCACCATATCGCCAAAGCGAAAGAAAAAATTTGTATAAAGAATATGCAGAAAAATTAGTGACCGAAGGCCATGCCTATTATGCATTTGACACGCCGGAAGAGATAGAAGCGATGCGTGAAAAACGCAAAGCAGAAGGAAGTGGAAGTCTGCAATATGATGCAGGTGTACGATTGAATATGAATAATTCATTGCGCTTATTGCCTGAAGAAACTGCGGCTTTATTGGCTGCAGGAAAACCTTATGTGATCAGAATAAAAGTAGAAGCAAACAGCACGGTTTCTTTTACAGATATGATACGTGGCGAAATAACTTTTGATACCAATAATGTTGACGATAAAGTTTTATTAAAGGCAGATGGTATGCCCACTTACCATTTAGCGGTAGTGGTAGATGATTATTTGATGAAGATAACCCACGCCTTTCGTGGTGAAGAATGGTTGCCGAGTGCACCTATTCACATATTACTCTGGAAACATTTATTTGGTATAGAAAACATGGTTGAGTGGGCGCATTTGCCATTAATTTTAAAACCAGATGGCAATGGAAAGTTGAGTAAGCGAGATGGCGACAGGCTCGGTTTTCCTGTTTATGCAATGGACTGGAAAGACCCTAAAACCGGCGACATTACAAAAGGGTTTAAAGAACTTGGTTTTTTACCCGAAGCTTTTTTAAACATGTTGGCAATGCTCGGTTGGAACCCAGGAACCGAACAGGAAGTTTTTACGATGGATGAATTAATAGAAGCTTTTAGCATAGACCGTGTGCACAAAGGAGGAGCAAAATTTGATTTTGAAAAAGCAAAATGGTTTAACCATCAATGGATACAAAAGTTACCAGTTAAAAGTTATGGGTTACGAATTAAGGCTATTCTTGAAGAGAAAGGAATTAAAATAGGAGATGATATTTATTTTGAAAAGGTTTTAGAACTTTTAAAAGAAAGATGCACTTTACTAAGTGATTTTTATGAACAAGCAAGTTACTTTTTTACAGCACCTACCCAATGGGACGAAGCAGCTGTAAAACCAAAATGGAATGAAGCTAAAAATGATTTTTTTACAGCATTTATAGAAAAAATAAAAGGCACGACAGAATTTAATGCTCAAACCATTGAAATTATTTTTAAAGAATTAGCCACAGAAAAAAAT
>JANPIF010000206.1:0-4225 GCA_031424845.1 Ferruginibacter sp. | reverse complement strand
TGGTTTTTAATATTTTTTAGTCTTTTATAAAATTGATGATTACTACTTTTCTAAATATCATTGCATGGTTGGAGAAAAGAGAACTGCCATGTTTGTTTAAAAAGTATTTGCATGTTGATTGTCCGGGCTGTGGATTTCAACGAAGTTTTATTGCTTTGTTTAAAGGGAATATAAAAGAAAGCTTTTTGTTGTTTCCGACCACTTTTGCATTGATTTTATTTTTTATATTGTTCTTTACAAATAATAAATATGAATTTGTGAGTATGAAAAAGTTTTTGAATGCAGGCCTCGTTTTGCTCTTTACATTTTTCACACTAACTTACCTGTATAAAATACTTTAATTAAAACTGCCATGACAGAACAGCAAAATTTATTGACCCCCAATTTTAACCAAGCACCAATTTTACCAAATGCTACTACAGCATTGGTTTTAGGAATTATATCTATTGTGGGTGCATTTTGTTATGGCATAGGTATCATTTTAGGTATTATTGGATTGGTACTTGCAAATAGAGACCGCAAACTTGTAGAAGCTAATCCTGGTGTTTACAGCCAAAGTAGTGTGAGTAATCTAAATGCTGGACGGATATGTTCCATTGTTGGAATAATATTAAGTGCAATTTTTTTAATTATAATAATTATATATCTCATCTTTTTTCTGCCAATGATAATGGACGCAGTTAGAAAAGGAGGGAAATATTAATGTGAAGGGTGAATGGAGAATGGTGAATTGTAATGGTGTAATGTCAAATAATAAATGGTAAATAATAAATAATTATTTACCTTACCACAACCTCCTTTATAGTTTTTTCGCCCAGCTCCTTATTCACCATTTCAATAATTTTTTCTTTTTGATAAAGTAGCTCATTTTTTAGTGGAGCTACGGTGGTGGTTACAAAAAGGGTACCACCCACTATCTGCAATTTATCTGTGTATTTTGCTACGGTTTTACCCATTATTTTTTCCCAAACATCTTCTATCTGCATGGCTTGCATGCCGCTTTTAAGTTTGCTTTTATTTAGAAATTGTTGCAGTGCTTCGCCTATAGATAATTCTGCCATTGGTTTTATTTTAAAGTTCTATTAATTGTCCGTCAATTTGCAAATGTTCAAAAATATTTTCTAAACGCTGCTTGTGTGTATCTGTAATAAAAACCTGTCCTTCATTTTCTTTGCATACCCAATGTAGTAATCGGTGCATGCGTTTTTCATCCAACTTTTCAAATACATCATCTAGCAACAATATTGGGCTGAATAATTTGTAATCTTTCAACAACTGGTATTGTGCAAGTTTCAATGCAAATAAAAGACTTTTTCTTTGCCCCTGGCTGGCTATGCTTTTAAATGGTTGTCCGTTTAACGAAAATTGCACATCATCTTTGTGTATGCCTGCGCTCGTTCGTTGCAAAATTCGGTCACGTTCATAAGTGCGTAAAAGAATATTTTCAAAATTATCTTCCTGCAAATTACTGGTATAATTAAAAATTACTTCTTCGTTATTATCTGCAATTTTTTTATAAAAGGATTCAATAAGAGGAATAAGTTTTTGTGTATAAATGGTTCTTTTTTCAAATACAATTTTACCAGGTGTAGTTAATTGTGAATCTATTATCTCCAACAATGTTTTATCAACCTTCCCCTGTTCTGCGAAGCGTTTGAGTAAACTATTTCGCTGCTGCATCACTTTATTATATACAATTAATTGTTGCAGGTAATCGTTATCTAGCTGGCAAATAATGGTATCTAAATATCTTCTTCTGCCTTCACTGCCACCAATTATTATCTCCACATCATCTGGCGCTATTATTACTGCCGGTAAACTACCTATATGCTGTGCAAGTCTATCATATTGTACATCATTAACCGAAAATTCTTTTTTGCCTGTACCTCGGTTTATGCATATTACCTTTTGCATTTCTCTATTGTTATCAAAATTTGCTTCAAGCCTAAAACCTTCTCTTTCAAAATTTACATTTAAAGAATCGTTTACAGTAAAATAACTTTTAGTAAAACAGCAATAATAAATGGCATCCAACAAGTTTGTTTTACCTATACCATTTAAGCCACAAATTCCTATTACATTTTTTGAGAATTCAAAAGGGGAGAAGTGGTAATTTTTAAAATGTGTGATTGATATTTTTTGAAGACGGAGCATTAGGGCAAAGATAAATGTTCGGTTTTCTCCTTTATTAAATTATTTAAGGAAAGATGGAAAGCAGCATAATATTTATATTCCTTATAATTAATTAAATACTATTGCAAATTTTATATGTAATTATTTTATTTAGTGATTACTAAAATTTACTCAAATAGTGTTTTTCTGTTTTCCGTGGCAATACTTATTCACTTTTCTTAGCAACTATTTAAAAGATTATAAAAGGATAGCTACCGTATTTTTCAATCAATGATAAGGAACCCCTTTTTACGGCTTTAAAATCTTATCTCCATCTCTCCAATCTAAAATGTTATTCCCTATATTTGCACCCTAAATTATACTGCATTGGCTACAAAGTTTTCTAAAGAAACTTACCTCTACTGGTACGAAATGATGATGTTGCTCCGCCGTTTTGAAGAAAAAACGGGTCAATTATACGGAATGCAAAAAATACGTGGTTTTTGCCATTTATATATTGGGCAAGAAGCTGTGGCTGCAGGTTGCATGACCGCTACTACTCCTGATGATAAATTTATTACTGCTTATCGTGACCATGCTTTGGCAATTGCTAAAGGTGTGAGTGCTAAAAGTTGTATGGCAGAATTGTATGGTAAAGCAACAGGTTGCAGTAAAGGAAAGGGTGGAAGTATGCACTTTTTTGGTGTAGAGCAAGGCTTTTTTGGTGGGCACGGTATAGTAGGTGCGCAAATTGGTACAGGTGCAGGCTTGGCTTTTGCTGAAAGATACAGAGGTACACAAAATGTAGTTCTTTGCTTTTTTGGTGATGGTGCTGCAAGGCAGGGAATGCTGCACGAAACCTTTAATATGGCTATGCTATGGGATTTACCTGTGGTATTTATTTGCGAAAACAATGGTTATGCAATGGGTACTTCTGTAAAAAGAACCAGCAAAACATTGGATATTTATAAAATGGCAGATGCTTATGAAATGCCTGCTGATACTGTTGATGGAATGAGTCCGGAAGATGTTCATAATGCAGTATTAAGAGCAGTAAACAGAGCAAGAGAAAAGGGTGGCCCAACATTGTTGGAAATTAAAACCTATCGCTATAAAGGACATAGCATGAGTGACCCTCAAAAATATAGAACCAAAGAAGAGTTGGAAGAGTATAAAACCAAAGATCCTATTGAGCATGTTTTAAAAGTATTGCAAACTGATCATGGCGTTACAGATGAAGAAGTGGAAGCAATAAATGATAGAGTAAAAGCAGAAGTTGAAGAGTCAGTAAAGTTTGCAGAGGAAAGTCCTTGGCCGTCTGACGATGAGTTGTTGAAAGATGTTTACGTACAAGAAGATTATCCATTTATAACAGATTAAATTGTTTGATTTTTCAAACATTCATTAAAAATAGAACACCAAACTAACATGGCAGATAAAGTAATTGCAACTACGGAAGATAACATTATTACAGAAACACATACCGTAAAAAGAGATTTTTGGAGTACTTACAGCAAACCAATTATTTATGCGGGAAGTGCATTGATATTGCTTGCAGGAGCGTATTTTGGTTATCAAAAACTGGTAAAAGAGCCTAAAGAAATTAAAGCTGCAGAGGCAATTTTTCCTGCGGAAGGATTATTTGATAAAATGGCACAAACAGGCTTCAATAAAGATTCTGTCAATTTGGTTTTAAACGGTGGTGCAACTACTGAAGGAACACAAATAACCGGTTTATTAAAGATAATTAGTAATTACAGTGGTACCTTAAATGCAAACAGAGCAGAGTACATGACGGGTGCATGTTATTTGCATATAAAAGAATTTGACAAAGCTGTAAAACATTTAAATGAGTACGATGCAAATGGAGCAAGCCAGATAGAAATAAAAAAATATATGATGCTTGCTAATGCTTATGCAGAGCAAAAGAAAACAGATGATGCAATGAGTGCTTTTAAAAAAGCAGCTTCCGTTAATGAAAAAGATGAAGCTTTTACAGCGGAAGCATTGGTAACAGCTGCTGCGTATGCTGATGCAATAGGTAAGCCTAAAGATGCCATTGATTTATACCAAAAGGCAAAAGATAAGTATCCCAATTATGCTGCAGTACAAA
>JANPIF010000205.1:0-7095 GCA_031424845.1 Ferruginibacter sp. | reverse complement strand
GAAAATTAAAAGAGTACGATATTGAGGATCTGTAATAGTGTATGATTAGAAATTAATTATTGAACAATGATTATTGAACATTTAAGTTTTGAAAATTGAGAAAAATAAAAATTATAATATCGCTCTTAATATGTTTCTGTGTTTTTAACTACGCCTCCTGCAAATATTCTTTTAAAGATGCTGCACCAATACCTGTAGAAATAAAAACATTTAGGGTGCAATATTTAGAGAATAGAGCACAGTATATAAACACTCAACTAAGCCAGCAACTTACAGAATCCTTAAAAAATAAAATTGTTGGTAATACCCGTTTAAAACAGACTAATGAAGATGATGCGCATTACGATATCAGCGGTTATGTTTCTCAATATTTTACTTCAACTGTAAATATTACCAACAACAATTCAACCACGAACAGATTAACGGTTACTTTTCATTTAGTATTTAAGAATACCCTGGATGCAACCAAGAATTTTGAAGCAGACATAAGTAGAAACGAAGATTTTGATGCAAACAAATCTTTAACTGATGCAGAAGCTACTCTTACACCAATAGTAGTAAGAAATGTGGTAGATGAAATTTTTAATAAAATATTTTCTAACTGGTAACTTTATTTTTAGCTTTATACCATGCAGCAACAACTTTATAGTAAAATATTTAATAAAGCAAATAATGAAACAGATCCTACATCATTTTTAGATTCGGTTTTAAATGGTTATCCATATTTTGGGCTTGCGCAATTTTATTCGCTAAAAAATATTGACTCATCATCTCTTCAATTTAATGAGGTAGCTGCCAAAACAAACTTGTTTTTTAACGATCCTTTTTTTTTAAATGCACAATTGTTGGTAAACGATTCTGTTGAATACATTTCTCCAAAACCTGTAGAAATAATATTTGAATCTAATATAGATGATAATACATCAATGGAAATAGAGACCACTGATAAAGAGGAAAATTATGAAGTCGCAAACCAACAACTTACTAATTATGTAAATTCAAAAGAACTTAAGGAAGAATCATCAAATGAACCAGCAGACGCTTCAGAAATAAAAGAGGAAAAAAAAGAAATTATTGTTGATGAACCGCAAATGCTATTTGAACCATTACACGCTTCTGATTATTTTGCATCTCAAGGTATAAAATTGAGTGAAGATGCAATGGCCAACGATAAACTTGGTAAACAGTTAAAAAGTTTTACAGCCTGGCTGAAAACAATGAAAAAAGTACATCAAGATAAATTACCGGCAGTATCGGCCATTACGGAAACTGCGGTACAAACACAGGCAGAAAAAAGCAATATAGAAGAAGAAATAGTTACAGAAGCAATGGCTGAGGCTTACATACAGCAAAACAAGAATATAAAAGCTATAGAAATCTATAATAAATTAAGTTTGATAAATCCTGCAAAAAGTGCTTACTTTGCAGCCAAAATTGACTCTTTAAAAAAATAACATGTTAGTATTATTTGGAATTCTTATTATTGTTGCTTCAGTAATCTTAGGCTTTATTGTTTTAATACAAAACCCAAAAGGAGGCGGTCTTTCAGGTTCTCTCGGTGGTTTTAGCAACCAGTTAATGGGTGTAAAACAATCTACAGATGTTATGGAAAAAGGTACTTGGATATTTGCCGCAGTAGTAGGTATTCTTTGTATGCTATCCCCGGCTTTCATACCAAAAGATGGTTCTGGCTCATCTCAAAACGATGATTTATTAAAAGGTGCTACAACAGCGCCTCTACAAAAAGCACAGCCTGTTCCTAATACTACAGCACCAATGCAAAATACAACAACACCAACTCCGGCACCTGCTACTACCCCAACTACTACACCATAATTTAAATATTTTTATAAATGAACCCTGCTTTTATAAAGGCAGGGTTTTTTATTTTTATATTGCAGCACTATATATCATACACCCATGAAAAAAATTATCGGCTTCATTTTTATTGCTTTTCTTATTGTTATTGCTTATGCCGCATGGAATGTTTTTGGGCCAACTATTTCTGCCCCTGAAACCAAATATTTTTACATAAAAACAGGATCATCTTATGAAGATGTAAAAAAATCTTTAAAAGATAAAGGAATTATCAACGGAAATTTTTTCTTTGAGAGAATATCTAACCAACTAAAATATACATCCAATGTAAAACCAGGAAAATACGAAATAAAAGAAAACAGTAGTTTGTTAAGTTTACTTCGAATGCTGAAAGCCGGCAATCAATCTCCGGTAAAATTGGTTATAAATAAAATACGTACCAAGGAAGACCTTGCTTCAAAAATTGGAAAAGAATTTGAATGCGATTCTTTGCAGGCTATAAATTTTCTTACCAACAACGATTCACTTATTTTATATAAGCTAGATACAAATACTGTAATGACCGCAGTAATACCAAATACTTATTTTTTAAAATGGAACAGTTCTTTCAAAACATTATTTACAAGATTAAAAAACGAACAGGAAAAATTTTGGACAGATGAACGAAAGAAAAAGGCTGAAGCAAAAAATTTAACTCCTATACAAGTGTATACAATGGCAAGTATTGTAGAAGAAGAAACCAATAAGCCCGAAGATAAATTACTCATTGCAAGTGTTTATAGAAACAGAATAGCCCAAGGCCAAAAACTAGAAGCTGACCCTACAGTAAAATATGCCATGAGAAATTTTGGATTGAAAAGAATTTTAAGAGGACATCTTCAATACGAATCTCCTTACAACACCTATCAAAATAAAGGGTTGCCTCCTGGTCCTATCTGTACACCATCTACTAAAACAATAGATGCGGTATTAGATTCACCTGAAACTAATTACATTTTCTTTGTAGCAAAGCCTGACTTTAAAGGATATTCTAATTTTGCAGAAACTTATGCAGAGCATTTAAAGTTTGCAAAAGCATACCAAAATGCCTTGGATAGTTTAATAATAAGCAAACAGAAATAACTGAGGTCATTCAATTTAGATGCAATCATTAAAATAATAAATACAAATTATAGCTGTCTATATTTTGACTAAAATACAACGTAAAATATTATCCCTTACACCATTTCCTTTCCTATTAAGAAAGAGTAAAAACTGGTATTTGCCCGGTTTTGAAGGATTAGCATTGTACGATGTTATTCAATTTTTTAGAAGGCAGGTACGGCAACAGGGACTTTCAGAAAGAGCTGCAGCCATTGCTTATAACTTTATTATGGCAATACCACCTTCATTGTTGTTTTTATTTACATTGATACCTAATCTTCCATTCATTTCAAAAAAAATCATAAAATATGAACTACATAAATTAATCCTTGATATTATACCCTCAAGAGAATACAACAAACAAGTAATCTCTTTTGTAGATACATTCATTGATGGAAATAAAATTGGGTTACTATCATTTGGGTTGTTGCTTACATTGTTTTTCTCCTCAAATGGTATGATGGGTATAATGCGATCATTCAATAAAAAATATGTAGGCTTCGAAAAAAGAAAGGGGTTACAAAAAAGAGGAGTCGCCATTAGATTAACTATTGTAATATTTGGGTTGCTTTTCAGCTATCTTATTTTACTCATCATGCAAGGTGCTTTGCTAAAATTGGTTGTACAAAATGATACTTTAAGAACCATAATTTTATATTCAAGATGGATATTAATTGTTTTATTGGTTTATTTAACCATTGGTTTTATTTTTCGTTATGCACCATCCGTTCAAAAAAGATGGAAATTTTCTACACCTGGCACTGTACTAGCTACAACATTAAGTTTATGCGCCACATTAATTTTTTCTTTGTTTGTAAATAATTTTGCACGTTACAATGCACTGTATGGATCTATTGGAACAATCATGATGGTAATGGCACTGATATTTATTAATTCACTTGCACTGCTTATTGGGTTTGAATTAAACGTAAGCATTCATTCTTTAAAGGCAATTCAATTACAAGAATCGAAAATTAAAACGTCCTAATCATTTTAAAACTAAAAATCTTTTCAATTAATTTTAATGAATTATTTAATTACAGGAGCAGGCAGTGGTATAGGTAAATCAATCGCCCTTAATTTATCTAACAATGGTCATAATTGTTTTTTGCTTGGTCGTAACGTATCCACTTTGCGGCAATCTATTTCCATACTTGCAAAAGGAAATCATTCCATTTTAATAGCAGATATAACAAGCAAAAGTTCATTACAAAAAATTGTAGATGATTTTCCTGATTTAGTATTGGATGGTATCATTGCTAATGCAGGTGTCGGTGGAGAAAATACTTTTGGAGAAAATGATAGATGGAATGAAATAATTGATACCAATTTAACAGGCACTTATTTAACAGTACAATATTTTTTACCCGCCTTATTGCGAAGCACCAATCCTTATAAACAAATTGTAATTACCTCTTCTATATTGGCCAGGTTAGGTGTATCAAATTATGCCGCTTATTGTGCATCAAAAGCCGGACTATTAGGTTTAATGAGAAGTTGGGCCGTGCAATATGCGCCAGATAATATTTTGGTAAATGCTATTTGCCCGGGATGGGTTAATACTACAATGGCTCAGCAAGGTTTACAAGGAATTGCAGATGATATAGGAATAACTAAAAATCAATTTTACGATATCGCTATGCAAGCTGTTCCATTAAAAAAAATGAGTGAGCCAGAAGAAATTGCTTCCTTGGTTTGTTATTTGTTAGCCCAAACCTCTATTACCGGTCAAGCAATCGATATCAATAATGGAGCAATAATGAATAGTTAAGTCATGCATCTAAATTATTCAATTATCCATTCTTACATTATCCATTAATATTTTTACCTTTGCGGCAATTATTCAAAAAGAAATCAAACTTATTTTTATGGCATATGATGTAATTGTTTTAGGCATTGGGCCGGGTGGTTATCCTGCGTCTATACGTTCATGTCAACTTGGTAAATAAGTGGCAATTGTAGAGCGGGAAAGCTTGGGGGGTATTTGTCTGAATTGGGGTTGTATTCCTACAAAAGCCTTGTTGAAAAGTGCGCAGGTATATGAATATGCAAAGCATGCAGCAGACTATGGTATTAAAGTAGAAAACCCAATGGCAGAATTTGATGCCGTTATAAAAAGAAGCCGTGGGGTAGCAGATAAGATGAGCAAGGGAATTGCATTTCTTATGAAGAAAAATAAGATTGATGTAATAATGGGTACCGGTAAATTATTGGCAGCAAACAAGCTGGAAGTAACTTCCGCAGATGGTACCAAACAAATACATGAAGCTACTAACATCATTATTGCAACGGGCGGCCGTGCAAGAGAACTTCCCACTTTACCAATTGATGGCGAAAAAATTGTTGAATACCGTAAAGCAATGGTATTACCAACACAACCAAAAAGTATGATTGTTTGTGGGAGTGGCGCAATAGGAAGTGAGTTTGCATATTTTTATAATAGCATGAACACTAAAGTAACCATTGTAGAATTTATGCCAAGAATAGTACCTGTAGAAGATGAAGACATCAGTAAAGAATTAGAAAAGCAATTTAAAAAACAAGGTATAGAAATTATGACCAATAGCGAAGTGCTAAAGGTTGATACGAGTGGTTCAGGTGTGAAGGCAACGGTAAAAACACCAAATGGAGAAATAGTTTTAGAAGCTGATATATTATTAAGTGCAGTAGGTGTTATTGCAAATATCGAAAATATAGGATTAGAAGAATTAGGTGTAAAAACTGAGAAAGGAAAAATTACTGTAGATGGCTACGGACAAACAAATGTACCTGGTTTATATGCAATTGGTGATTGCACTCCTGGTCAAGCATTAGCGCATGTGGCAGGCAAAGAAGGTATTAACGCTGCCGAACATATTGCAGGGCATAAAGTGACGCCATTAGATTATAATAATATTCCAGGTTGTACTTATTGTACACCAGAAATTGCATCAGTGGGTTTTACAGAAAAAGCAGCTAAAGAAGCAGGATACGAAATAAAAGTAGGTAAGTTTCCATTCGTAGCAAGTGGAAAAGCTACTGCAGGTGGCGCCACCGAAGGTTTTGTAAAAGTAATATTCGATGCAAAATATGGCGAATTTTTAGGCTGTCATATGATAGGTGCAAGCGTAACCGAAATGATTGCAGAGGCTGTTGTAGCAAGAAAACTTGAAACTACTGCACACGAATTATTAAACGCAGTCCATCCTCATCCTACTATGAGTGAAGGCTTAAAAGAAGCAGTAGCGGTGGCTTACGGTGAAGCTACTGATGTTTAGAAGCAAAAGATAATCATCCTTTAAATAATTTATATTTCCTCAAATCCTGTCATCGAAGTTTTACTTCATCAAGGTTTGAGGATTTTTTTGTGCGGTCAGCATTTGGCTTTCCTCATCATGGGTTCAGGCTATCCGCTATTACTCCGGCACAAAAGCCACACACAAAACCTTCACCGGGATAGCCGCTTCTATCCTGCCGCTTTTCAACAGAAAATCTTTTTGCAACATTTATTGTGTAATAGATATTCACGAATGAAAACCTGTATGGGAATTAGTTAAAAAATCTTTTAAATACAAAAAAAAAAAGAACCTCCCGTTTCCTGAAATCTTTGTTTATAAATATGCCTACCCCGCAGCATTGCTGGGGCAACTTCCTATTCTGGCAAAAATTATTAAACACAAAAAAGCTTACACAATAAAACGTAAGGGTTCACATAATAAATATGCCTGCCCATCAGCATTGCGGAGGCAACTACCTATTCTCACCCCGTACTTTAAGCTGGATTGTGCAGTACAATTCGTCATGAGGAGTTTAGCCGCCTCGGTGGATCGTGTATAGGAAGAGGTGAACAAAAAACATTTATAAATAGAATCCATTAAACACAAAAAAGCCCTTCCGTTTCCTGAAAGACTTAAATAATAAATATGACTGCCCCGCAGCGTTGCGGGGGCAAATCACCTATTCTTCCAAAAATCTTAAAAACAAAAAAGCCTTTCAGTTTCCTGAAAGGCTTTTTTTAATAAATATGGCAACTACCTACTCTCCCACATTGTTGTGCAGTACCATCGGCCATGAGGGGCTTAACTTCTCTGTTCGGTATGGGAAGAGGTGAACACCCTCGGCAAAATCACCATAAAAAGGTCATTCGCTGAGCGA
>JANPIF010000204.1:0-17235 GCA_031424845.1 Ferruginibacter sp. | reverse complement strand
CAACCAGGTTGGGTAGAGCATAATGCAAATGAAATCTGGAGTACGCAGTTAGGTGTAGCAACCGAGGCCGTTTTAAAGGCGGGCTTAACAGTGCATGATGTAGCAGCGATAGGCATTACCAATCAAAGAGAAACAACTGTTGTTTGGGATAGAAATACTCATCAACCAATATATAATGCAATAGTTTGGCAAGATAGAAGAACAGCAGATTATTGCGACAGTTTAAAAAAAGATGGTCACGAAGAGAAGATAAAATCTAAAACAGGATTGGTTACTGATGCCTATTTTTCAGGTACAAAAGTAAAATGGATTTTAGATAACGTACAAGGAGCAAGAGCAAAAGCGGAAGCCGGAGAATTGTGTTTTGGTACAATTGATAGTTGGCTACTTTGGAAATTAACATCGGGTAAAGTACATGCAACAGATGTATCAAATGCATCCCGTACATTAGTGTATAATATTCATACACTACAATGGGATAAAGAACTTCTCGAACTTTTTACTATACCGGAAAATATGTTGCCCGAAGTACGATCCAGCAGCGAAATATATGGGCATACAGAAAACATTTTAACTGCAGTGGCAATTCCGGTAAGTGGTATAGCAGGCGATCAGCAATCTGCTTTATTTGGGCAAATGTGCACACAACCGGGCATGGTAAAAAACACTTATGGTACCGGTTGTTTTATGCTGATGAATACAGGAAGTAAACCCGTAACATCCAACAATAATTTATTGACCACCATTGCATGGAAGGTAAATGGAGAAGTGCAATATGCTTTGGAAGGAAGTGTGTTTGTAGGTGGTGCAGTAGTCCAGTGGTTAAGAGATGGATTAAAAATTATACAAACCTCTGCTGATGTAGAAGCACTGGCTTTAAAGGCGGAAGATAACGGTGGAGTATACGTAGTACCTGCCTTTACAGGATTGGGTGCACCGTATTGGAACCAACATGCAAAAGGTACTATAGTTGGAATTACAAGAGGCACTACTGATGCAAATATTGCAAGGGCCGCCATACAAAGTATTGCATTTCAATCAATGGATTTATTAAAGGCGATGGAAGCAGATGCGGGCATTCCTATAAAAGAATTAAGGGTTGATGGTGGTGCAACTGTAAACAATTCTTTAATGCAATTTCAAAGTGATATTTTAAATACTAATGTAGTGAGGCCGGTGATAACTGAAACTACAGCATTGGGTGCAGCTTATCTTGCAGGCCTTGCAGTTGGATTTTGGAATAGCATAGATGAGCTTCAGCAATATTGGCAAAAAGATAAAGTCTTCTCTCCTACTATGGTGATTGAAAAGAGAAATGATTTGCAAAAAACATGGAAAAAAGCTGTAAGAGCTGCACAAGCATTTACAGAAGATTAATCAAAATAATTTATAAATAATTATCTCCATCTCGAATAAATAAAATATTTTTTATGTCTCCATATTTAGGTGAATTTGTAGGAACTGCTTTATTGCTCATAATGGGTGATGGTGTAGTAGCTAATGTTTTATTAAGCAAAACCAAAGGGCATAACAGTGGTTTAATTGTAATTACATTTGGCTGGTCTATGGCAGTTTTTTTAGGTGTGTATGCCTCCACCAAACTTGGTGGTAGCGGGCATCTTAACCCGGCAGTTACACTTGCACTTACTGCATTTACAGACTTTGATAAATCTTTAACGCTTGGCTACATAGGAGCTCAATTTGCCGGTGCTATTGTGGGCGCCATCATTGTATGGCTTGCATATAAACAACATTTTGATGTAACAGAAGATAAGGATATAAAGCTTGCTGTTTTCTGTAATTCGCCGGCGATACCCAATGTTGGTTATAATATATTGACAGAAGTAATCGGAACATTTGTGTTGGTATTTGGTGCTTTAGCTATTTCATCTGCTTCGGCATCTAATGTGCCTAAAGATGCATTGCCAATACCCAGCACTAATAATGCAACAGGCAATGCATCTTTAGGCAAATTAGATGCATTGCCTGTTGCATTATTAGTGCTGGGTATTGGCATGTCTCTCGGTGGCCCTACAGGTTATGCTATTAACCCCGCAAGAGATTTAGGACCACGAATTGCGCATTTTATATTACCAATAAAAAATAAAAGAGATAGCAACTGGAGTTATAGTTGGATACCAGTTGTTGGACCAATTTTAGGTGCATTATTAGCTGCTTATGTTTTTAAATTTTTAGAAAGTTATTTTTAAAAGTCCTTATTTACTTAAATACAACATCAGGTTTTAACAACTATATCTTTTTCCTTAAAAAAAAATAAAATTATTAGCACTAAGATTTTATCCAAATAAAAAATTGTACAAAAATAAAATGAAGTTATTTAGCCCCGCAAAACATAAAGAACCTATTGCAGCCACCGGTATAGATGCTGAATATAAAAAAAGAAGATGGCAGGTATTTTTGGGAATATTTATCGGATATGCAGGCTACTATTTAGTTCGTAAAAACTTCTCTCTAATAATGCCAGATCTTATTGCACAAGGATATACAAAAGCGCAATTAGGGTTTGCGCTATCCGGCGTATCTATAGCTTATGGGTTAAGTAAATTTTTAATGGGCAATATATCTGATCGCAGTAATGCTCGAAATTTTTTATCAATAGGGTTAGTGTTATCAGCATTAACAATGATTTTTATGGGTGTAGTACCATTTGCTACTTCATCTATTACCATCATGTTTATTTTGCTTTTAATAAATGGATGGTTTCAAGGAATGGGATGGCCGCCATGTGGAAGAGTAATGGTACATTGGTTCTCCGTAAAAGAACGAGGTACAAAAATGTCTGTGTGGAATGTGGCACACAATGTTGGAGGAGGGCTTGTTGGTCCAATTGCTATAACTGCAGTTGCTTTATTCGGTACATGGCAAAGTAAATTTTATTTCCCGGGCATGATAGCGCTCGCCTTTGCAGTTGTGGCATATTTACTTATAAGAGATACGCCACAGTCGTGCGGATTACCACCAATAGAAAAATATAAAAACGATTATCCGGCCAATTATTCTGCAGAGCAGGAAAAAGAATTATCTGCAAAACAAATTTTTTTCAATTACGTATTTAATAACCGGATGCTTTGGTACATCGCTTTTGCAAATGCATTTGTTTACCTGGTACGATATGGTATTCTTGATTGGTCTCCTACTTATTTGGCTGAAGTAAAAGGATTTTCTGTAAAACAAAGTGGCTGGGCTTATTTTGCTTTTGAATATGCCGGCATACCCGGTACACTTTTGTGTGGGTGGATAAGTGATAAGATTTTTAAAGGAAGGCGAGCACCTGCAACCATTATTTATATGCTGCTTGTGTTAGTAGCTGTAATTGTTTATTGGCAAAACCCTGCAGGAAATGTACTCATAACAAATTTAGCGCTCATCTGTATTGGTTTTTTAATTTATGGTCCCATAATGCTTATTGGTGTGCAAGCATTGGATCTTGTTCCCAAAAAGGCTGCAGGAACTGCGGCTGGACTTACAGGTTTTTTTGGATATGTAGGAGGTGCATTATTTGCCAATATTGCTATAGGCTATGTGGTAGATAATTTTAGTTGGGATGCTGGTTTTTGGTTAATTGTATTAGCATGCATCTTTTCTATATTGTTTACTGCACTTACATGGAAGCGGGAAAAAATAAACATTGCTTGATAGCGATTTTTTTGTCGTAATACAATTTATTATTGGTTGATAAATTTAAAAACAAGTAATGCATCGGTAGCAGAAGTTACAACGCATTACTTGTTTAACCAAAATAACTATATAATAAAAGTGCTATTCTCAAGCTTGCTTTTCGAAATTATAAAACAACAAATCCATTTTCTTGTACTGTTGTTTTTTCAACCAACCTTGTAGTAGCAGAAAAGGTTTTTATATATTCTTTATCTCCTATCTGGAGGTTAAAAATAAGCTGTTGCCCGTCTTGTTTTTCAATTTTAAAAATTTGAAAATTTGATTTAGGTTTCCAATTTTGCGTGTACAATTCACCTTCAGCTTTATCGCTGATTTTTAAAATGCTAGTCTCATTTTCTGCCCCCAATATTTCTACTTCAAATAAAAGGTAATTTGCTTCAGTACCTGCATATTTAACAGAAAAATTGTCTTCAGTTTTAGACCCCTTAAATGATTGTGCTGTAGCAGAATTTGCTATAAATAACAATGCAATAAAAGCTGTACCAAATGTTTTGAAATTTTTCATGATCTTAATTTTATGATGTGATTTAATAAAATTGTTTTTGTTTTTTTTCTCTTCAATACGTAAAAACAATTTATTGATAATGCAAACTTACACCCGCATCATTGCACACATAAACTAACTTTATGCAGTTTTCATTACCCTAAAATAAAATTAAAAATTGTGGAATGCTTTACAGCATTGATTTACAGGAAAAGTTTTTGATTACTTCCAAGTATCTTTTCAAGAAAGAAATTTATAAATAGATTCGCTTACGGCGTAGCTTAAACTTGTTTTGCAAAACTTCGCTCATGGTTTGTTTATGAACTTTTGCTTCGAGCCATGAAATGATATCCAAATAAGCAAAGGTTCTGGTTTCGTAACGGCTTTTTTCCAGTTGTTTTATTTTCGAAAGAAACAGCTCTAATTCATTTTGCATATTTATCCTGGTTACATGAAAAGATTTACGTAAGAACTTAAACATCTCTTCTTCTACCAGCGTTAAATTATCTTTTTTTGACATGAACCTATATACGGATTTTGCCAAATATTCAATTAACTCATAATTACCTATTTCATAATGAGCCATTAAATGCATTAGTCTGGCATAGCTTTGCATATCACTTTTCACTTCTGTATTTTCATTAATTATTTTCTGTAAATAATCAATACATAATTCATAATTACCGTTACCAAAATGCAAACTTGCAAATTTGTAATTGAAAACCATTACCCGATGTTCATCTATAAAAAGTTCATTTTCCTTCAGCTGTTGTAAAATATTTGGTATCTGTGTTATGCCAGTAGCAAAAGTTCCCAGCATTAAGTGCTGGTTTATTTTTGCATTGTTTATGTAAACAAATGTTTGAGTGCGAAAGTTGTCATGCAATCTCACTCTATCGGTTTCTGCAAATGCTTCAAATATTTTTAACACCTCATCAAATTTTTGAAAATTTCTTACATCATAATGTGCGTTTAACAAAGTATGTAAACCTTTTATGTAATGTCCGGTTTCTACACGCTTCATTAATGGCTGTTCAGTAAATATATCCACCCATTTCTGACTGTATCTGTAATACTTTAAAAAATCTAATCTAATGTAGGCATACCAACTAAGGCTTTGATATAAATAGAGCTTTTCATAAAAACCATTTTGTTCAAAAGCATTTTCAGGAAGATACTTTTTCAAATACTCTTCTATCTTTTTACCATCAATGCTGTTTTTTGTATGTCCGTTTTGTATAAACCAACTGTACAATAACATGGCAAGATTGCTCAACTTTGCCAGTTTACTGATGCGTTCGTTTACTTCATTTACTTCTTCTGTTAATGCCTCTGCCCGAGTTTGCATTGAACGTGTGATGTGTAAGGTCTCTATTCTTTTTTCGAGTGTGATGGCAGCAAGTAAAAAATTTACTTTTTGATTTGTCTTTGCAGTTTCTTTTGCTTTATCTAAAATTTTTAAACTTTGATGGAATAATCCTTTTTTGTAGAGTATATGTGCAAAATCAAATTGCTCATTTAGTTGGAGGTCTATGCTTTCACTACTTTTTAGCAATCTTAAACTAGCTAGCAATTGCTTGTATAAATGAACTTTAATATTAGCAAGTTGTGGTTTTTTAATTGATTTTAGTTTCTTTAATAGAAGTGCTTCATCGTAGTTATCTAATTTATCCAATGCATCAAACAGCTCCACCACTTTTAAATCTTCATTACTGGAACTTCTTTTAATATATAACTTAAAATGGCGCTTTTCAGCCTTTTCCAAAGACCGAACCAGTTGAAATAATGTATCTGTAAAATTGTTGGGCATAATGATTTGTTTATTATGAAAACCAATACAGGTAAAGCATACAGCTTAAAAGCAGAAGCCTAACGATAATAAATTAGGCTTAAACTTAATTTTAATGATGCAATGAACCACACTACTTTTACATTAGTAAAAAAGAAAGTAAACAATCACTATAAAGAACGAAATAATACAACTGAACTCCAACAACTGTTTTATTATTTCCTACTGCAAAGGTTAAGAAAAATAATTTAAAAATTTCGAATAACAAGCAATCGTTAAAGCCGCTCTGTTTCTACAGAGGGGCTTGTTTTGTATATGCAAAAAAATGTAAATTGTTAACCTAAACATAACATTTCAAGCTTTTAAAAATAAGTATATGATTAATGTAGCAATAATTGGTTTTGGCTTATCCGGCAGATATTTACAAGCTCCATTTTTTGATACCAATCCAAATTATAATTTGCAAACCATTTTATCAAATTCTCAAAACCCTACGGATTATTTTCCTCAAGTAAAAGTTGTAAAAAATATTGAAGAAGTTATTACTGATGAAGAAATTGACCTCATAAGTATTTGTTCGCCAAACGACACTCATTATAATTATGCAAAACTTGCATTACTTGCTGGCAAACATGTGATGGTAGAAAAACCATTTACAGTTACAAGTATTGAAGCAGAAGAATTAATATCATTGGCCCACGATAAAAAAAGGGTTTTAACCGTATTTCAAAACCGCAGATTTGATAGTGATTTTTTAACTGTACAAAAATTAATAGAGGGTGGAGATTTGGGAGAAATTTTAAATTTTGAAATTCATTATAACCGATTTAAACCTGAGCTAAATGTAAAAAAATGGAAAGAAGATAACTCACCGGGTAGCGGAATTATTTATGACTTGGGCGCCCACATTATCGATCAGGCAATTGCGCTGTTTGGTATTCCAAACAAAATAATCGGACAAACCTTTACACAAAGAGAGCATTCATTAATTGATGATGCTTTTGATATTAGACTCGATTATGGAAAATTAAAAGTGACACTCCGTTCCAGTTTAATGGTGAGACAGGAAAGCCCAAGATATATAGTTAACGGCAGCAAAGCATCTTTTGTAAAATATGGAATAGATGTACAGGAAGATCATTTAAAAGCAGGCAAAATGCCTTCTGAAAAAGGTTTTGGAGTAGAACCCATAACTAAAGAGGGTATTTTATATTTTGAAGAGAATGATTTGCCTACACAAAGAAATATACCCTCATTGCCAGGCAATTGGACATTATTGTTTCAAAATTTATACGAAGCAATTGTAAACAATGCCTCGTTAATTATAAAACCTACAGATGTATTGGAACAAATTAAAATCATTGAAACAGTAAAAAAACAATCCTAAAACTATTGGTTTACAGCGGTTGCAAGTTCAGGTTTAAACTCCACTACATTTGCACCCATGTGGCATTGCCCATTAAAAGATGCAGAAGGTTCAATTTGTAATTTGCCCGCAAAAATATCTCCATCAACAAAAGCTTTACCATGAAGATGAAGTAAATCTGTTACTCTAATATTTCCATTTACTCTTCCTAAAATATCAGCCTGTTTACCTTCAATATTTCCTTCTATAATTCCACTTGCACCGATTAATACTTTTGCTTTGGCTTCGAGGTTTCCATGTATGGTGCCATCTATTCTTATGTCGCCATTGCTTTGTACATTGCCCGTAATGGTAGTACCAGCACTAATAATGGTAATATTTGTAAGTGGCAATTCTTCTAATGAAGAAGTTGATTTTGATTTAAACATAATTTGGAGGTTTAGCAGTTTTTAATGTTGGTATTTGGCAGATTAATTTCTTGACTAGTTGTTTATAAATAGAACGAATAACTACATATAATATTTTGTATTTATAATATTCCATTTTTTGAAGCAAGCAGTCATTAAACAACATGAAATATCGTACTTTTTATTAATATTTCTTATGTTTTTAATAGTTTTTTTCCTGGCAGTTAATTAAGATTAAATTAATCATTTATCAAACTTTATTACATTTAGGCTTATGATCAAAGAATTATTTAAAACTCATTTAGGCAAGTTTCGCATTATAGCATTTTTAGAGGGTTGTTCGTTTTTACTTTTTGGGCTTACCATGCCTTTAAAATATATATATAAAATACCCCACCCAAATTATGTTGTAGGAATTATCCACGGGGCATTATTTTTACTTTACATCTCATTCCTATTATTTGTAGCTGTAGTAAACAAATGGAAATTCTCCACTATAGCAATCGCATTCATAGCTTCACTTATTCCATTTGGAACATTTATAGCAGACAAAAAAGTTTTTAGTAAACTGTAATACATATGTTTACACATCAATATTGTTATTATGAAAAAAATATTTTCGTTTTTATTTATTATTTTCTCGTTTGCAGGGATTGCACAAAAAAATGATAATATGGACCCTCTCTTTGATGCTTACAAAGAACGGTTTGTATTAGCACTTTGGAAACAGAACCCGGGATGGGCAAGCAGTATAGGCTTTCATTTATATGATAGTATATTAACCGTACAAAACGCAAATACAAGAAAAAGTGAGTTACTTTTCTGTAAACAACATCTCGATTCATTAAAACGGTTCAGTATAAATTTATTAAGCGATAATAATAAAATAGATCATCGGTTAATATATGCTCATCTGCAATCATCGCAATGGAACATTAATACTTTTAAATCTTTTACTTGGAACCCTGCAAATTATAATGTAGGAGGAGACTTTGCAGAAATGCTGGCAAACAATTACGATTTATTAGATAACAGACTACGCAATTTTTACATAAAATTAAAAAATGTTCCGGCATATTATCAAGCAGCCAAACAGCATATAAAAAATCCGACAATAGAACATACCCAACTAGCCATCATGCAAAATGAAGGCGGCTTATCTACGTTCAATGAAGACCTAAAAAGTGCACTTGCAAAATCTACTTTAGATGAAACAGAAAAAAATAAACTTCTTGCAAGGGCAGCGCAAGCATCAACTGCAATAACAGATTATATAGATTTCTTAAAAAATTTAAACAATCCTACTCCACGAAATTTTAGAATAGGCAAAGCTTTGTACGCAAAAAAGTTTGAGTATAATATTCAGTCCGGTTACTCCGCATCAGAAATTTATTTAAAAGCCATAGCGCATAAAAATGACTTACACAATAAAATGTATGCCCTCACAAAAAAACTTTGGCCGCAGTACATGGGTGAAAAAGTTTTACCACAAAACAAAGTTGTTGCCATTAAACAAATGATAGATATTTTATCAGTAAAACATGTGGCGGCAGATTCTTTTCAGACAGCTATAGAGCAGCAAATACCTGTACTGGCAAAATTTATACAAGAGAAAAATCTCTTATACCTCGATCCTTCAAAACCTTTAGTAGTACGCAAAGAACCTGCTTACATGGCGGGTGTAGCAGGTGCTTCTATTTCATCGCCAGGTCCTTACGATAAAATGGGGAATACCTATTATAACGTTGGTAGTTTTAGTGGATGGGATAGTGCACGTATTGAAAGTTATTTGCGAGAATATAATACATACATTTTACAAATTTTAAACATTCATGAAGCTATACCCGGCCACTATGCACAATTGGTGTATTCAAACAAAGCGCCCAGCATAATAAAATCAGTGTTTGAAAACGGTGCTATGATAGAAGGATGGGCAGTTTATACAGAACTGATGATGTTAGAAAATGGCTATGGCAAAACTAATGGCAACAGTGAAGATGAGATGATGCTGATGTATTACAAATGGAATTTGCGTAGCACTTGCAATACCATTTTAGATTACAATGTGCATGTAAAAAATTTATCGAAAGAAAATGCCATCAGTTTTTTAATTAACGAAGCCTTTCAACAAAAGGCAGAAGCTGAAGGAAAATGGAAAAGGGTCTCTGTATCTCAAGTGCAATTAACATCTTACTTTACAGGGTATACCGAGATTTACGATTTAAGAGAATCCTTAAAGAAGAAAATGGGTGCATCTTTTAATTTAAAAGCTTTTCACGAAAAGTTTTTAAATTATGGAAGTGCCCCTGTAAAATATATAAAGAGTTTAATGCTCTAGTAATTTTTGTATTCTCAACAATCTTTACTTAAAATGTATTCTTTATTAGTATAAAAAAACTTCCAATTAAGCGATAATATTAAATTCTCTTATTCCCTAAATAAAAAAAGCTTTCGGTCACCACAACCGAAAGCTTTTTTATTATTTAAACCTTACCTCTGAAACAGATAAAATTTTTATGATAATAGCAAATGCTATTTAAATTCTTTAATAATTATTTTTTTGTTGATAACTCTTGGGTAAGAATATCGCTGAAGTAAGCTATACCATCTAAACTCACTTGCTTTAAACGGTAGTAAACAGTAGCATTACTTTTTAATAATGGAGAGTTGTCTTTAAAAGCATACTCCATTTGAGTTCCTTTGCTAAATCCATCTAATACGATACCGACACTTTTAAAATCTTTACCGTTAAAAGAGCGCTCTACTTCAATTGGGCTAGTATTGGATTCTTCGTTCGAAACCCAGTTAAGCAATATATTATTGGTAGATGCATTTACATTTGCATTAAATACAACAAATTTTATAGGATTAGAATCTAACACGCAAGGTGTAGAAGAAGCTGATACATTAAAAGAAATGATAAAGATTAAAACAGATAAGATAACACTCTTAGATGTAATTGTGGCGTTCTGGTTCATTTTTTTTGTGGTTTTTGGTTTTTTAAATTTTTTAAACCTTTTAAAGATTTAATTTTTTTGTAACTCGGAATAGCAAGAGGTATTTGTCATTCACATTTACAACACAAATATAAGTACATTTCGCAAATCGCCAAATTTATTTACCGTAAAATTACTAGTATTTTTGTAGTAATACTCGCAAAACCATGTAAAACATACTTTTATAAGGTAAAATTGTAGTAAAAAAACTACAAAATAATTTAAAAATTAATTTTTCTACGTACCAAAAATGTGGATTTTACCATTTTTTCACCTTATGATCTCACATTTTTTTGTGTAATTTCAAAGTATTCAGCATAAAATTTGCAACTTCACCATTATGAGTAATATTCCTCTTGCAGAGCGTTTACGCCCACAAACGCTTGATCAGCTTATAGGACAGCACCATCTTACAGGTAAAGACAGTATTTTAAGAACAGCCCTCCAAAAAGGGAAAATACCATCTATAATTTTATGGGGCCCACCAGGTGTAGGGAAAACTACCATTGCAAACATAGTAGCACATACGTTAAACCTACCGTTCTTTTTACTTAGTGCTATTTCTGCTGGTGTAAAAGATATACGTGAGGTTATAGAGAGTGCTACCAATAAAAATGGAGTTATACTATTTATTGATGAAATACACCGGTTTAACAAAGGGCAGCAAGATGCGTTGCTTGCCGCAGTAGAAAAAGGCATCATTACATTAATAGGTGCTACTACCGAAAATCCCTCCTTTGAAGTTAACAGTGCCTTACTTAGCCGATGCCAAGTATATATATTAAAAGCACTACAGAAAGAAGATTTAATTGAATTATTAAATTATGCAATAACAACTGATGAAGTTTTAAAGCCAAGGAAGATTGTTATAAAAGAAACTGAAGCACTTATCAATATATCTGGTGGAGATGCCCGAAAATTATTAAACTTATTGGAACTTGTTACAGATAACCTAAAAGAGAATGAAACCGTTACAGATGAAGCTGTAATGAGAATAGCACAACAACGCATTGCCCTCTACGATAAAAAAGGCGAGCAACATTACGATATCATATCAGCATTTATAAAAAGTATGCGTGGCAGCGATCCTAATGGCGCAGTATATTGGCTTGCCCGTATGATAGAAGCAGGTGAAGATGTAAAGTTCATTGCCCGTCGCATGCTCATATTTGCCAGTGAAGATATTGGAAACTCCAACCCAAATGCATTGTTACTTGCCACCAATACTTTCCAAGCCGTAAATATGATTGGCTACCCAGAGGGTAGAATTATACTTTCACAATGCGCTATATACTTAGCCACATCAGTAAAAAGCAACGCCTCTTACATGGCAATCAACGATGCTTTATCCGCAGTAAAACAACATGGAGATTTGCCCGTGCCATTACACCTGCGCAATGCACCCACAAAATTGATGAAAAATTTAAACTATGGTAAAGATTATAAATATGCCCATAGTTACGAAAACAACTTTGCAGATCTTGAGTTTTTACCGGAAAAAATTATAGGCACTACTTTATATACCCCACAGCAAAATACACGGGAAGAAGAAATAAGAAAATTTTTAAAAATACGGTGGAAAGATAAGTATGGGTATTAAAAATTTGGGGCTTTCAACATAACACTTTGTTCAGCTTTTGAACCGGCTGTATGTAGTAGTGCCGCTATAAAGTTTATTATAAAGTAAAATGTATAATGCGGCAGCTATTACTGCCCATCCGGCAGCCTTTCATCTGTATATTCTTTTTCATCTTTTATTACGGAATAGACTATGCATTTTTTTTATTAGTGTACATTCGTTCGTGGCAACAAAAATATCATGATGAAAAAACGAGACATAGAAACCCGTGCAGATATTGAAACATTCATCAAATCATTTTACGAAAAGGTAGTTGTTGATGAAACCATCGGCATTATTTTCACAAAAATATTTCCGCTTAACTGGGAGCATCATATTCCGCTAATTACCGATTTTTGGGAAACCATTTTATTGGATAATCCTGTTTATAAAAAGAACGCTATGGCAGTTCATTTTGATATAAATAAATTTTTCCCATTACAAAAAAATCATTTTGATGCTTGGCTCCATATATTCAATACTACTTTAAATGAAATGTATGAGGGTCCAAAAAAAATGCTTGCCATAAAACGTGCTGCAGGCATTGCACAAATGATGCAATTAAAAATGGATTCAATAAATTTACCTAATGATAAACCCCCAATGGATTTGTAAAAAATTTAATGACCTTACTGTTGAAGAATTATATGAAATAATGAAACTGCGCAGCCAGGTTTTTGTGGTAGAGCAAAACTGTGTTTATTTGGATGCTGATGATAAAGATTTAAATGCTTATCATTTATTTACATATATAGATAATAAGATGGCAGCATATTCAAGGTTGTTAGCGCCAGAAGTATCGTATACTGAAGCAAGCATAGGAAGAGTATTAACAGCTACATCTAATAGAAAAAATGGCGTAGGAATTTTATTAATGGAGCAAGCTGTCAAACAAACCAGAGATTTATATAACACTATTGCCATAAAAATTGGAGCTCAGTTATATCTTAAAAAATTTTACGAAAAATTTGGTTTTGTACAAACAAGCCAAATATATGATGAAGATGGAATTCCCCATATAGAAATGGAATTAAAAAACATTTAAATGGCACATACACAATAATTAGTAAAGTACTGCGTTTAATAATAGAGAATTTGCAAAAGCATACAAACGAAGCTGATAATGTATTAAAAAGGCAGTGCATTCTTGCTAATAGCCTTACCTCTGAAACTTACATCATTTATTTCATTGCCATGCAGTGCAATATTCTCTAATAAATCCTGAGCTTACGCTTAGGATTTTGTAAAAAGTATCCTTAGTTAATAGCTAGGGATTTTCTTTTTGTAGGTATTATGTAATTTTAAACGTTGCATAATAAAATTTGAAAAAAGATATACTGACCAAAGGCTGGCGGATGGGCAGCACTACCCCACAGTGTAGCGAAGCGAAACGAGGAGTAGTGCAGACAGCCGCAGCAAATGTTGGTTAAAGTTGTTATGCTCCCCGCCCCAAAAAAATACCCCTAACAAAAATGTTAAGGGTACAGGGTACACATTGTATCAATCAGAAAAAATTAATTAATTTTTGGGGCTGCAGCTAAAATCTCCTGGCTTACTCCACTTGCATATTTTTCAAAGTTTTTTACAAACTGTTTTGCTAATGTAACTGATTTTTCATCGTAAGCGTTTTTATCTGCCCAGGTATTTCGTGGGTTCAATATTTCGCTAGGCACATTAGGGCATTTCTTAGGCATCATCATACCAAATACCGGGTGTGCTTCATACTCTACATTATCTAATTTACCTTCTAATGCTGCCGTAATCATAGCACGTGTATAAGCCAATTTCATACGGCTACCAACGCCGTAAGGCCCGCCACTCCAGCCAGTGTTTATCATGAATACATTTACGTTTGCCGCAGTCATTTTTTTGCCAAGCATTTCAGCATATTTACCTGGGTGTAAAGGTAAGAAAGGTGCACCAAAGCATGCACTAAAAGTAGCAGAGGGTTCTTTTACTCCTGCTTCTGTACCTGCTACTTTTGCTGTGTAACCACTGATAAATTGGTACATGGCTTGACCTGGGGTGAGTTTACTTATTGGTGGAAAAATACCATAAGAATCTGCTGTAAGAAAAAAAATATTTTTTGGTGTTTTACCAATAGATGGTTCTAGGGCATTGCTTATAAATGATAAAGGGTAACTTATTCTTGTATTTTCAGTAATCTCTTTGTATGCAAAATCTATTTTATTGGTATCGGGTAAGAAACCTACATTTTCAACTAATGCGCCGGGGCGAATGGCGTTGTATATTTCAGGTTCATTTTCAGCACTAAGATTTATCATTTTTGCATAACAGCCGCCTTCAAAATTAAATACAGTATCGTCTGTCCAACCATGCTCATCATCACCAATTAATTTACGGTTAGGGTCTGCACTTAAAGTTGTTTTTCCTGTACCACTTAAGCCAAAGAAAACCGCAGTATCTCCTTCTGCCCCTACGTTTGCGGAGCAATGCATACTCAATACATTTTTTTGATGAGGTAATATAAAATTAAGAATAGTAAATATTCCTTTTTTCATTTCACCTGTATAACCTGTACCACCAATTAAGATCGTCTTTTTTGTAAAGCTCGTCATGGCAAAATTATGCTGGCGTGTACCATCAATGGAAGGATCAGCCTTAAAAGAAGGTGCATGTAAAATAGTCCACTCTGGTAAAAAACTTTCCAGTTCATCTTCTGTAGGACGAAGGAACATATTGTATGCAAATAAATTGCTCCAAGGGTTTTCGTTTACTACACGAATATTCAATCTGTATTTAGGGTCTGCACAAACATAAGCATCTCTCACCCATAATTCTTTCTGGCTTAAATGGTTTATCAGTTTTGAATGCATATTATCAAATACCTCCGGTGTAATTGCAATGTTGAACTCATTCCAATGCACAGCATCAGCGGTTATTTCATCTTTTACACAAAACTTATCTTTTGGGCTTCTACCGGTAAATTCACCTGTGTTAATAAGCAATGCACCAGTATCATTTAATACTCCTTGGCCAAGTGCTACAGTAGAATTTGAAAGTTGCTCGGGTGTTTCTTGGTAATGTACCGGATTGTTTGTATTTATACCCGTACTTGCCAAAACATTGTTGACTGTTTCGAGCATTTGAGATACTGACATATCATGTTTTTTAGTGAGGCCGCAAATGTAGAGTAAGTATATGTTATAGCCAATTTTAATGGACTAAGTTTTATACTAATATTATTAAAATATTATTATTAGCGAAGGATGATTTTCAATTTTTTAAATTTATATATGGATGAGGAAAATCCATAATTTAAAGGGCAAAAAATCTATAAAATAAAGGAGTATTTATGTTGTTAATTAATTTAATTATATTCTTAAAAAGTTGAATGTTCTTCTTAAATTATTTCTCGGAATCATTCTAATTCAAGTTTATTTTGATCATTAAAATTGCATTTCGATTATTTCATCAGCTATTTCAAGAGGTGCTCCTGTTTTAGAAATTATTTCTTCTACTGATACTCCTGCTGCTCTTTCTAATAACTTAAATCCATGGTCAGTTATTTCTATTACAGCAAGGTCAGTGACTATTTTTTTTACACAATTAATTCCTGTAAGAGGAAGAGTACATTTTTGTAATAATTTGCTTTCTCCAGCAGGGTTTGTATGCATCATTGCCACAATTATATTTTTTGCACTTGCTACTAAATCCATGGCACCACCCATACCTTTCACCATTTTGCCAGGTATTTTCCAGTTTGCAATATCACCATGCTCGCTCACTTCCATTGCACCCAAAACAGTTAAATTAATTTTGCCTGAACGTATCATACCAAAACTTAAAGCACTGTCAAAAATAGAGGAACCAGGCAAAGTTGTAATTGTTTGTTTGCCTGCATTTATTAAGTCAGCATCTTCTTCACCATCTAAAGGAAATGGACCCATACCTAATAAACCGTTTTCACTTTGCAGCACTACATTCATACCATCCGGTATATAGTTAGCAACCAAAGTTGGTATGCCTATACCAAGGTTTACATAAAAACCATCTTGCAATTCCTGTGCAATTCGTTGGGCTATTTGAAATTTATTTAAAGCCATAATATAATGTGCTAATATGCAAATTTGGTAATACGCTAATTTATTTCACTCTAAACCTTGTTATAAATTACAATGCTAATTTTATTTCAACTATTCAACGATTAAACTTTTCTCACAGTCCTCTGCTCTATTCTTTTTTCATAATTTGTTCCTTGAAAAATGCGATGAACGTAAACACCCGGAGTATGTATAAAATTAGGATCTAGTGCTCCATCCTCTACCAACTCTTCTACTTCAGCAATAGTTATTTTTGCTGCCATTGCCATCAAGGGATTAAAATTTCTTGCCGTGTCTTTATAAATTAAATTTCCTTGATGATCTCCTTTCCATGCTTTAACTATAGCAAAATCCGCCTCAAATGCATATTCCATTAAATATTCCTTTCCATTAAATATTCTGCTTTCTTTTCCTTCTGCTACTTCTGTACCTACACCAGCAGGTGTAAATATTGCAGGCATACCATAACCAGCAGCCATACAGCGAGTAGCTAATGTGCCTTGGGGTATCAGTTCCACCTCCAGTTCACCAGATAATAACTGCCTTTCAAATTCAGCATTTTCTCCTACGTAAGAAGCAATCATTTTTCTTACCTGCTTTTTTTGTAGCATCAAACCAATACCAAAATCATCTACTCCTGCATTGTTAGATATACAAGTCAGTTCTCTCACTCCTTTTTTTACTAAAGCGGCAATACAGTTTTCAGGAATACCGCAAAGTCCAAAACCACCAAGCATGAGTGTTTGCCCATCCTTAATATCCCTTATAGCATCATCGGCATCAATACTTAATTTGTTCATCGTCAGTTTTTA
>JANPIF010000203.1:0-11500 GCA_031424845.1 Ferruginibacter sp. | reverse complement strand
AACCATAAAATTTATCTGACCTTAAACCACCACTGCCTGCTTTATCACTCAACAATACACCACCCAAGCCCAGCCATCCATTTTGTAGTTTATCCCTAAAAAATTGTGCATCACCGGTAGCGCTGATTGTTTTATATGGTTGGTTAAGAATACTGCCCCATTGAGAACGGTAATTTACACCAATACGATAATCTGCATCGGGTATAAAACCTGTATTGGCGGGATTTGTAGTAAGAGGAGAATTATAAAACTGGGAAAAATGTAAGTCCTGTGCAAAATTTATAAATCCTGCTAACAGAAACATCATCACCAATAATATTTTTTTAACTTCTTTCAATGCTGTGTTTTCCTTTCTTTTTTAAACGGTTATTTATTCCTGTAATTTACTTAATTGCTTTGATGTTGGATTGCTATTATTGTAAATAGAGTTGTTAATAATTTTGATTCTACGATAAAGCTATTCATTTTATAAAACCTCACCCCTATTGCAATCGAAACTATTACCTCAACAAAGTAATATCGCCGGTTTTTCTAAGTTTCTTTCCATCTGAAAATTCTACATCCAATGTATAACCATAGGTATCTACTGGCTGTAATTTTCCTTTGTAAAAACCATCCCAGCCCTGGCGCTTACTTGCAGATTGAAACAATAATTGACCCCAACGGTTATAAATTTTCCAATCCATTTTAGCTATACCAAAGCCACGAACATTTACCACACTATTTATACCAAACCTGCCTGGGGTAAAAGCATTTGGTACATCCAATAAAGGATTTATAATTACATCAACTGGTAGTTCATAAACTGCTGCACAACCAGCCTTAGAAGTTGCAGTAAGTCTTGCTACATATTTTCCTGTTGCATTGTATTCATGTACCGGTGCAAATGCTGTGGATGATTCACCATCACCAAATTCCCATAAATAAGTATCTGCAAAACTGGATAAATTAGTAAATCGTACAGGTACATTTGGCTCAGGAGGGTTTGGTGCCCAAGTAAACAATGCAATAGGTTTTTCTACAATTTTTATTTGAATAAAATCTGATGTATCAATTTTGTTACAAGTAGTAGAATCGTACGCAACTAAATAATAAGTGTATGTACCCGGTGTATTATAAACATGAGTAGGTTCAAATGAAGTTGATTCATTTAAAGCACCAGATGCAGGATCACCAAAATTCCAATACCATGATAAACCAGCAAGGGATTTGTTTTTAAATTGAATAGTATCGCCTACACAACCAAGCGCTATTTTATCTGGCAATGCAACTACCAAGGCATTTATTCTAAGTGTATCAATAATAAATGCAGGTGAGTTACAAAAACGGGAATCAATCACCGTTAATTTTACAAAGTACGTTCCCGGCCCCGGAAAACGATGAATGCGTTTTGGATTAAGACCGGCAGTGTCCAGTGGTGAACCATCGCCATAATCCCATACAAAAGATTGAGCAGTAAAAGCTGTACCGGCAACAGAGGTAGAAAGATTTGTAAATTCGTACGATGTACTGTCGCAAGGGTCTAATTTTAATTTAGAAAAACGTGGTGTAACCCTGTTATCTCCTGCTACAATGGTTATGTAAGAGGTATCACGCTGGTTACAGGTGTTTAAATCTTCAGCAATCAACCTCACTCTGTAAGTACCTACTACAGTAAATGTATCAATCGTTTGAGGGGTGGTAGTAATTCTGTCAACCGCATTGGGGTTTACTGCAGAATTAAAATTCCAGTAATAAGTAACACCTTTTCTTTGCAAATCTTTAAAATTTACAATTAAAGGAATACAGCCTAAAGTATCTTTAACCTCTCCATCAATGGTAGATTCAATTTCGGCACCTATACCTGAAAAATCCAATGCAATTTTTACAGCAGCCTGGTTACATGCAGGCCCGCCATTAATCCGTGCCCATGCATTAGAAGTGGTAGGAAAAAATACCTGAGGGTTTGAAACCCTCCCCTGGCAATTTGCACAAACAGCTTGATAAATAACACCGTTAGCATCAAACCTACTTGTACCGCCATCTACATGATCTCCCAAGCCACCAAATTGTCCAAAATGAGAACCGAATACCTGAGACTGAGCATCTTTTTTTAATACAAAGAAGTAAAAGTCTTCACCGTCAGCCGCAGGTATTGGTGTGAGGGGATTAACCTCTGGCAAACCTGATGTATTTCCGCCTGAATAATTTTGTTGAGAATTAATACCGCCGCCCCAACCTGATACATAAACATTTTCACATCTATCCACTAAAAAAGCTACAGGTGAAATACTGGGATCGGGGCTGCTTTTACCGAATACGGTTGAATACACAAATGCAGAAAGATCCGGTCTTAATTTTGAAATAAACTGTTTTGCTCCAGGGTTTGCAAATGCGGCATTTAATACTGGCCAAGAACCTGTACTGGTTCCCATTACATAAGGAAATCCTAACCGATCAAACTTCAAACCATACACCAAGTCTATTGCACTAGTTCCTAAATAAGTTGTTTTAATAAATGATGTTCCAGAAAGTGGTAGAGTAGTAACAAAACCATCAATGCCTCCCTGAGAAGATGGAAAAACAGTTCCTACTTTATTACCCGGTATATTGGTGCTTGATGTAGCACCTGCAATAAATAAATTTTGTGTTACAGGGTCAATGGAGGCAACAAAACATGCATCATCACTGCTCCCGCCAAAATAGGTGGAAAATAATACCCCGGAAAGATTGGGATTAAATTTTAAAATTACACCATCTTGTACGCCACCAAATGTGGCTTGGGCAGCATTAACAACCGGAAAATTGGAAGATTGTGTACAGGATGCCAAATATATATTATTGGATGCGTCAATAATTACTTCGCTCCTTGCATCATCACCATAATTTCTTCTAAGCCTATCAGCACCAGTAGCACCTGAATATTTCGGTCTTATGTTTACTCCATCATCATTTGAACCACCAATTTTTACAGATCCTATTAAGGCATTTCCTGCAGCATTAAGTTTGGTAATTACAATATCAAAATTACCGCCTGCATTATTAATGCCTGAGAGTACCGGATAGTTTGTGGAATTGCTTCTACCTGCAATAATTAAATTACCTGCAGCATCGGCAATCATACTGTGTGGTTGCTCATTGCCAGATCCTCCTAAATAAGTTGCATACAATCTTTGGCTACCATCAGGCGAAAACTTAAATATGGCCATATCAACTCCACCAAAATTACCTTCCGATATACCACCGTTAAATTGGGTTTGAAAAGCACCAGGCGACACAGGGTAACCGGCCCCAAAAGATACACCTCCTGCAAAAAAACTCCCATCAGGTCCTGGTGTAGCGGTATAACCCCAGTTATCAGATGTACTACCCGTTAAACTGACAAATATTATTTGAGGATCTATAATTAAGGTAGCGGATGGATCATATTTCTCCACATCAAATGTTACCACATTATCTTTAATTACATATTTGGTATTTACATCAGTAGAACCTTTTAATCCAGCCTGGTAAGAATAAGGTGCCAATTCTTTTACTTGCCCTACAGAAGTCCCGATAATTAGTTCTTTGTTTTTGATGGTTAACTCCACACCACCATCGTATCTCATGGCTATTGCTTCAGGATTGCCACCGGGTTTTACAATAAAATCATATTTTAATTTATCTCCATCGCTGTAATAACGCACATCAATATTTGGGTAGATATCTTTATAAGTTACTGCTCCAAATATTTTACAGCCCGTTGCCCATTCAGATGAATTTTTGCCAATAAAATAATTATTATATGCATTAGATGGTTTGTCTGCCAGTCGTTCTGCATTTGCATTCCCACCCAAAAATGAAACATTATATGCAAATGAATGTAGGGTAAAACCATCCGGTAAACTTTTGTTTGCTTCTCCTTTTTTACTGTTATGACCGTGGGTATATTCAGATAATTTTACCAAATCTTCCGGCTTGTGCATTAATACAGTGAAGCCTTTGTTTTCTAAAAAAAACGACCCTGATCCAAAATCTCCTTTGTAAGTAATTTTTTTATTCCATTGCCCTTTGTTTTGCACAAATTCCATTTGTGCCAAAACTTCTTCGGCACGAAAAAACAGCGCAACAAAAATTAATAAAGAGGAAAGAATCTTAAATGTACGGTTCAATGGATTTTTTTTAATTACAATTTACTTAAATAAACGAAAACAAATGCAGTTGTGTTTTTAAATATAATCTGCTTTAACGTATCCTTACAAATCCTATGCTATTTTACTCCATTTAGTTTTACCTTTTTGCGAAACCAGAAAATTCTTGACGTTTACATTTTCAGGTAATAAAATATCAGGATCATTTTCCAATAAGTTTTCTACAGTGTCTCTTGCCACTTCCAGCATAGCTTTATCGTTTACTATACTGGCAAGTTTAAAATTTAAGGCGCCGCTTTGTTTTGTTCCTTCAATTTCTCCGGGGCCACGTATTTCTAAATCTTTTTCAGCTATAGCAAAACCATCATTGGTAGCTACCATTATTTTCATGCGCTCTCGGGCATCATTCGACAATTTTTTACCGGTAAGTAATATACAAAAACTTTTATCTGCGCCACGGCCTACTCTTCCACGCAATTGGTGCAATTGAGACAGCCCAAATTTTTCCGCACTTTCAATAACCATTACAGAAGCATTGGGTACATTTACTCCCACTTCTATTACAGTTGTACTCACCATAATATTTGTATCACCACTTACAAATCGTTGCATGTTTGCTTCTTTCTGCTCAGGTGCCTGTTTGCCATGAACCATGCTTATCCAATATTTTGGTTCAGGAAAAAAAGATTTTACTTCTTCATAACCCTTCATCAAATTTTCGTAATCCATGGCACTACTTTCTTCAATCAATGGATAAACAATGTATGCCTGCCTCCCTTCTGCCACTTGCTCTTTTATAAAATCCATCACGCCGGGGCGTGCGCTTTCATTTTTATGTGTGGTTAAAATTGGTTTACGGCCTGGTGGTAATTCGTCCATTACACTATAATCCAAATCTCCATAAGCAGTAAGCGCTAGTGTACGTGGAATGGGCGTTGCAGTCATTACCAAAATGTGTGGCGGAATTTCATTTTTATCTCTCAACTGCGCCCGCTGTGCCACTCCAAATTTGTGCTGTTCATCAATTACGGCAAAACCAAGATTTTTAAATTTTACTTTATCTTCAATAACAGCATGCGTACCAATCAAAATATTGATGGTACCATCCTCCGCTTCTGCTAAAATCTTTTTGCGTGCTTTTGCTTTAACTGAGCCCGTAAGCAACTGCACATTTACCGGCATGTGTTTCAGCATTTCTGTTATACTGATCAAATGCTGCTGCGCCAATATTTCGGTAGGCGCCATCATTACGCTTTGAAAATTATTGTCAGCGGCTATTAACATGCAAAGCAATGCTACCATTGTTTTGCCGCTCCCAACATCTCCTTGTAAGAGCCTGTTCATTTGCCTGCCGCTGCCTGTATCTTTTCGTATTTCTTTCAGCACTCTTTTTTGAGCATTCGTAAGGGTAAAAGGCAAATAATTATTGTAAAACTCATTAAAATACCCTCCCACTTTATCAAAAATATTTCCTCTGCTAAAACGATGGCGTTGCAGTTTTACAAGGTTCATTCTTAGCTGCGCAAAAAACAATTCATCAAACTTTAATCGGCGTAAAGCAAGTTGATAATTTCTTTCAGATGATGGAAAATGAATTTGTTTATAAGCATCGAACCGCTCCATTAATTTATACTGTTCAATAATATTTTGAGGAAGATTTTCGGGTATATCATTTTGGGTAATTCTGGTAAAAACCTCCTGTGTAAATTTCCCGATATTGTTCCCGTTAATTCCCCTGGATTTTAATTTTTCTGTACATGGATAAATAGGTTCCAAGCTAGGTTTGCCTGCTAATTTTAGAGGAGAAAAATTTTCAATTTCAGGATGAGCAATTTGAGGAGTACCCATAAAAAAACTGAGTTTACCAAAAAGCAAATACTGCTGACCAACATGCAATATTTTTTCAACATAATTTATTCCCTGAAACCACACCAATTCAATCATGCCGGTATTGTCTTTCAACTTTCCCACAAGCCGTTTGCTTCTACCATCTCCCAATAAATTTAAGCTCAGCAATTTACCAGCTACATATGCATATTCATCTTGCATAGATAACGAATGAATAGTATCCACCTGCGTTTTATCTACATGTCTAAAGGGAAAATGGTTTAAGAAATCATTGTATGTATGAATGTTTAATTCTTTACGCAACACATCGCCCCTCTGAGCAGAAATACCTGTGAGGTATTCGATAGGAGTTTGTAATATGTTAGGAAGTGTGCTGATATAACAAAGATAATGGGCATCTATTAAGATTTACAAGTCTTTTGTGGTAATATATTAGAATAATAAACTGTATTTGAATTGCCGCATGGTTATTGAAACTATGATAGTATTAAACAAAAAAATTAAACATGGAAAAGTTGCAAAAATTAGAATTGATGGATAAGATTTTAAGAGAATTGGATGATCTTAAACACAGTCAAACATCAGTGCTTAAAAAGATAGCACAAATAGAAGTAGATAACATAAACCTGGGGGTGGCTTTGCTGGATAAAAAACTACCAGATATTCACGAAGAAGTAGATTCAAGCATTCAAATTGTTACTGCATTGCAAGATGAGTTTCAAATACACAGGGATAAATTTTACAGCGATAATAAACTGGTAGCGTTGATAGATCCTACAGCTTAGTACATTTTACATTACCATCATTAAATTACCCAGCCATTATTAATATAATGGCTGGGTAATTTATAATTCTACAGGAAGATATAAAGTGAATGTAGCTCCAACATTCGGTTGCCCTTCGGCAATAATAATTCCATTGTGATTGGTCATAATTTTGTATACAATTGCCAAACCAATCCCGGTACCGGCATATTCATCTCTGCCATGCAGCCGCTGAAAAACATCAAAGATTTTGCTGTTATATTCTTTTTCGAAACCAATACCATTATCAGCAATTTTTATAGCATAATAATCCTGTTCTTTGTTTATTGACTGCTGGTTTATTTCTTGCCCGGATATTAGTGCAGATGTAATTTTTATATGTGGATCAATTTGTGGCTTGCTGTATTTTATGGCATTGGCAATAAGATTAGTGAAGAGTTGGCAAAGCTGTATTTGCATTCCGCTTACTGTTGGTAAATCGTCATATTCTATCCTTGCATTTGTTTCAGCAATTACAACCTGAAGATCGTTTTTTGATTCTTCTATAACTGTATTTAAATTACAATCAACAAATTCAGCTTCAGACTTATCTATTTTCGAAAAATCAATAAGAGAAATTATTAAGTTTCGCATACGCTCAGATGCTGATACAATAATATTAAAATAACCTTGTGTTTTCTCTGAAAGTTTTTCTGTATCAAGAATGCGTTGAGTAAACATTTTAATCATACGCAATGGCTCCTGCAAGTCGTGGCTGGCAATGTAGTTGAAAGATTTTAGTTCTGCATTTGCATTTTCCAGGGCTATGATATTTAAATCGAGTGTAGTATTCAATTCTTCTAACTGTTTACTTTTTAGATCCAGTTCCTTAGTACGGTCCCTCACTTTATTTTCCAGCTCTTCTGTAAAAGTTTTTTGCTCGGTAATGTCAAGGCTAATACCCGTTAAGGTGATTGCTTCACCAGCATCATTGTAATAATAGTGTCCTACTGCTCTCATCCACCGAATTATGTTATCATTGGGTCTCTTGATTCTATATTCTACTTCATACAAACTTCTATTAACCCTAGCTTCCTCTAGTTTTTTAAAAGCTGATGCCTTGTCTTCAGTTAAGATAATACTGTGCCAGTCTTCAAAAGTTAAATCAGTTCGATGTTCATCATAACCCCACATTTTTTTATGCAGCTTACTCCATTCTAATTGCTGTGTTTGCACATCAAGTGACCACACACCTACCTTTGCAGAATCAGTTGCGAGTTTAAAATGTGAAGCAATTTTTTCTTTTTCTTCTAGAATAGTACGTTTTAATAGTTCGCTTTTTTCAATTTCTTTACGGGCATTTACAGCTTCTGTAATTTCAGTACCGATTAAAATAATACCATATATTTTTTTATCAGCATCGAGCAAGGGCTGATAAATTGAATTAAAATATGCGAGGTTAGTTTCCCCCGAACGTTTTAGCTCAACAGGAATTTCATTTGAGATAAAAGGTTGTCCGGTTAAATAAATATTATTAAGAATATTTTTTAAACCCGGTTCCAATTCAGGAGATGATTCAAAGAGAGGTTTATTAATAACTTCCTCGTAAGATTTACACCAAATGTTAAGTGCCATCTTATTTACTGTTTCTACAATAAATGAAGGACCGATAAATGTTGCAATAAGGACTGGCGCTTGCGATATTAGATTTTGAAATTTCTCTACGCCCGATTCTGAAGTGCTGGCGGTTATTGGACTCATAGTTGGATTTGAAAACTAAATCTAAGCTTAATTTTCTTCTTCCGCCTATTTATAATTTCCTTTAGCAGGCTTGTTTCTTCATTAAATGTTTTATAAAGGATGTGTCACCGTTAGCTGTCTCAATTTTATTTAACACAATCAATCCTACAATACTGGAAACTTATTTCTGCACACTTCTTTTCTTCCCAAAATTACCCCGACCTTTTCCATTACTGTTTTTTGTAAAGGAGGCAACATTGTATTCCGGTTGCTCACCCAACTCTTCCGGTATAGCACATTTTAGTACTTCTTTACCAATAAGTTTTTCTATCTCCGCAAACTTTCTTTGTTCTTTTACATTTATTAAGGTGTATGCGGTACCATCTGCTTCGGCTCTTGCAGTACGGCCAATTCGATGTACATAATCTTCACCATCGTGTGGCACATCAAAATTTATTACAAGGTCTATATCATCTATATCAATACCACGGCTAAGTATATCTGTTGCTACCAACACATGTAACCTACCGCTTCTGTATTGGCTCAGTGCATTTTCTCTTTCATCCTGTTCAAGATCACTGTGTATTTCGCCCGCATTTATGCCGTTGCGTTTAAGGTCTTTTGTAAGTTGTTTTACACTCAGTTTACTGCTGCAAAAAACTACCACCATTTTAAATTGCTTGTGCTTTAGCAGGTAAACAATCAATGGAATCTTTTGCTGATCGTGTACTACAAAAGCAAACTGCTTTATCTTTTCCGGGGGTTTACTGAGTGATATATTTACTTCTTCTGGATTGGTTAAAATGGTCTTTGCAAGCGTACGAATTTTGGGTGGCATCGTCGCAGAGAATAAAAGGTTCTGACGCTCCTTTGGTAAATGTTGAATAATAAAATCTATATCATCATAAAAACCCATGTCCAGCATTCTGTCAGCTTCATCTAACACCAAATATTTAAGGTTGTCTAATTTTACATAACCCATTTTTATATGGCTCATCATTTTTCCGGGTGTGCACACTACAATATCTGCACCCATGGTAAGCGCTTTCTTTTCCTGTACAAAAGCATTGCCATCTCCACCGCCATAAATTGCAATAGAACTTATAGAAGTAAAGTAAGATAAGCCTTCTAAGTGTTGGGAAATTTGAATTGCTAGTTCTCTTGTAGGCACAATGATCATAGCAGTTATGCTACTTGCATCGTGTACGGTTCCTAAAATATTATTTATTAAAGGCAATAAAAATGCGGCTGTTTTCCCGGTTCCGGTTTGTGCAGATGCTATAATATCTCTGCCTTCGAGTATATGTGGAATAACTTGCTCCTGAACGGGAGTGGCGGTATCGTAATTGGATGCTTCAATTCCCTCGAGTAATCTTTGGTCAAATTTAAAATCAGTAAACTTCAATTTTTTTTGTTGTAAAGGTACGAAAAGGGAGTTCAATGTGTGTTTCTCACAAAGGGTTAGTTCTCGCAAAGAAAAAAAGAAGCCAAGACACAAAAAAGCAGACTACTTAGCACATTTTTATCTTTCTATTCTTTGCGAGAAAAATGAATGCTTATAGCAAAGAATATAAGTTGAAAAGTCCTAGAGTCAATTTTGCGCCTTCATGCCCTTTTCATTCTTTGCGTGAAATAAAAGCCTTTATTTCTTACCCTCCATTGCATTTACCCCGCACTGCAACCATTGCAAATAATCTTTTACGGAAGGTGTATAGGCTGCAGGGTGTGATAACAATTCTTCATTAGTATTTAAAATAGCGTACAATGGTTGGGAATTTTCTCTAAAATTTTCTGTTTCAAAAGTTGACCACTTGTCTCCTACTGTTCTTATTTTTCTATCTGTTCCAGTTTTACTTTTGTAGGTAAATTGTTGGGCAGATGGAAGAACTTTTTTATCATCTACATACAAAGAAATGATGATGAATTTTTCTTTTAAAACATTATATACTTCCGGTTTGGTCCAAATATTTTCTTCCATTCGCCTACAATTAACACATGCATAGCCTGTAAAATCCAATAAGATTAACTTGTTTTGTTGCCTTGCCATTTGCAGCCCTGTTTCATAATCCTTAGTGCAGTTTAGGTTTAAAATACAATCATTTTCTTTTGCATAAATGCTATACCAAAGTGGTGGTGGAAAACCACTTATCAAAGAAAGGTTTGCATATTTTGTATTGGTAACCCCTGGGGTAATGTATAAAGTAAATACAGTTGAAATTATTGCCAAAACAATTCGTGTAAGTGATAATTTTTTGATAGGAGAATCATGTTTAAATTTTATTAATCCCCACAAATAAAGAGACAGTAACACACCCACAATTATCCATATCCCAATAAAGATTTCTCTTTTTAATAAACCCCAATGCATTACCATATCTGCATTAGATAAAAATTTAAATGCAAGTCCTACTTCTAAAAAACCCAACACCACTTTTACAGTAGTGAGCCATCCGCCGCTTTTTGGTAATGATTTAAGCATGCCGGGAAACAATGCAAATAATGCAAATGGCAAAGCTAAAGCAAACCCAAAACCACCCATTCCTGCTGTAAGTTGCATGGCGCCACCATCTGCAGTGAGCGAACCTGCAAGTAATGACCCTAATATTGGCCCAGTACATGAAAAGGAAACAAGTGCTAAAGTAAGCGCCATAAAAAATATGCCTACCATATTTCCTGCACTGGATTTGCTGTCAGTTTTATTGGTGAAAGATGCTGGTAAAGTAATTTCGTACAACCCAAAAAACGATAAAGCAAAAATGATGAAGATGATAAAAAACCCAACATTGAGGTAAACGTTTGTAGAAATATTATTTAAAATATCAGGGTTAAGATTATCCAATAAATGAAAAGGAAGGCTTAATAAAATGTAAATTAAAAATATAAAGAAGCCATACATAAAAGCATTCTTAATACCGGATTTTCTGTTCTCTGCTTTTTTAGTAAAGAAGGAAACCGTTAGTGGTATCATTGGAAATACACAAGGAGTAAGTAATGCTACCAAACCTCCTAAGAAACCCAAAATAAACAATGACCATAATCCTTTTGACGCAACTTTTTCTG
>JANPIF010000202.1:0-6822 GCA_031424845.1 Ferruginibacter sp. | reverse complement strand
CAATTCTTCATCACTAATAATCCTGCCTTGCTCCAAATCCACTACAAACATTTTACCAGGCTGTAACCTTCCTTTTTCTTTAATCAATTTTGGGTCAATAGGCAATACACCGGTTTCGCTTGCCATAATAACTCTGTCATCTGTAGTTACACAATAACGAGATGGACGCAATCCATTTCTATCCAACGTAGCGCCAATTATTTTGCCATCGGTAAATGATATAGAAGCAGGACCATCCCACGGTTCCATAATGCTTGCATGAAATTCGTAGAATGATTTTTTAATGGGATCCATATCATCGTTGCCATCCCAAGCTTCGGGTATGAGCATCATCATTACCTGCGGCAGACTTCTTCCACACAATAATAACAGTTCAATCATATTATCCAAACAAGCAGAGTCTGATTGTTGCCCGCTAATAATCGGCAACAACAAATTCATTTCTTCTTTACTAAAATATGGTGTAGAAAAACGTTGCTCTACTGCCTTTAACCAATTAAGGTTTCCTTGCAAAGTATTTATTTCGCCATTATGCGCTATGTATCTAAATGGTTGTGCTAATTTCCAGCTAGGAAAAGTATTCGTAGCAAAACGAGAATGTACCAACCCAAAAGCACTCACTAATTTTTTGTTGGATAAATCAGGAAAATAATTTCGTACCTGTGTACTTGTTAATTGCCCTTTATAAATAATTGTTTTGTAAGAAAGCGAAGCTATATAAAAACCAATGCTGTCTTTTTTAATGGTATTGTTAATGGAATGTGTGGCATAATTGCGTAACACAAAAAGTTTTCTTTCGAAAGCATCCACATCTTTAATATGATCTGGCCGAGCAATAAAAACCTGTTCTATTTCTGGCTCTACACTTAATGCAGTGGATCCAATATTCTCTGCATTTACAGGCACTTTTCTGTAACCAAGTATTTCTATTTGTAGTTTTTCGGCAGCTTTGTTAAACAACGAACGACATTCTTCCCTCAATCTTATTTCTCTAGGAAAAAAAATAACGCCCACTGCGTATTTTGTAAAAGGAGGTAAGTGAATACCAAGCTTTTTACATTCATCCAAGAAAAATTCGTGTGGCATTTGCAACATAATCCCTGCACCATCGCCAGAATTATTTTCACAACCGCAAGCACCTCTGTGCTCCATATTTTCTAATACTGTTAGCGCATCAGCAATATGTTGGTTCGATTTTACGCCCTTAATATTAGCTACAAAACCAATACCACAAGCATCATGCTCAAAGCGTGGGTCGTAAAGGCCCTCATTGTTTTTTATGTTTTGTTTTTCATTCATTGTCCGTTTTTTTCGCTTCCATAATTGAGGTGTCAGGCTAAGCTTGTCGAAGCCGAGTTTGTCAAAGCCGAGTTTGTTATAATTATGCACCGCCTTCGACAAGCTCAGGCTGACAATATAATTTTCATTGTTTTCTGGCTTCTTACACCAAATACCCAAACACATTATCGCCGCTCTTCAATTCTGTATAATTAATATGATAGTTGTTTAAATTTTTCAACAACACATCATAATCTTTTTTTGTTTTTAATTCTATTCCTACTAATGCGGGTCCGGTTTCTTTATTGTGTTTTTGCATGTATTCAAATCTGGTAATGTCATCATTATCGCCCAACACATGGTTTACAAATTCTTTTAATGCGCCGGGCCGTTGTGCAAAACGAATGAGAAAATAATGTTTCAACCCTTCGTATTGCAAACTGCGTTCTTTAATTTCTTGCATACGATCAATATCATTGTTACCACCACCGATAACACAGACAATATTTTTACCTTTTATTTGTTCTGCATATTTATCCAAAGCGGCAATGCTTAGTACACCAGCAGGTTCTGCTACAATGGCATCTTCATTATACAATTGCAAAATGGTTGTGCAAACTTTTCCCTCATCCACCAAAAGCATATCATCCAATACATCTTTACAAATAGAAAAAGTAATGTCGCCCACACGTTTTACCGCCGCTCCATCTACAAACCGTTCTATATTTTCCAGGGTAACGGGTTGCCCCGCTTTGAGTGCCTCGTACATACTTGGTGCGCCCTTTGGCTCTACACCTATAATTTTTGTTTGAGGTGAAAATGTTTTAAAATAGGAACCTACGCCTGCGGAAAGACCACCACCACCTACAGCCAGGAAGATGAAATCGAGGACGGAGTTACAGCCCCTCCTATCCTCCACAGAGGGGAGGGACACTTGTGAGATCTTTGGAGTAGATTGATTGCTAATTTTATTTTCTATATTATTAAATTGTTCAAATATTTCAACTCCTACTGTTGTTTGTCCTTCTATAATTTTATAATCATCAAATGGTGGGATAAAGGTCATCCCATTTTCTTCTGTATATTTTTTAGCAGCTATGGCACAATCATCAAACGTATCGCCTACTAATTTTATGGTAATAAAATCTTCGCCAAACATGTTTGTTTGTGATATTTTTTGATTGGGTGAAATAACCGGCATAAACACGACGCCCTTTGCTCCTAGCTTTTTGCAACTGTAAGCAAACCCTTGTGCATGGTTGCCTGCACTTGCACATACAACGCCATGTTGCAATTGCTCGTCAGATAAACTCTTCATCATATTAAATGCACCACGCAATTTGTAGGAACGTACTACTTGTAAATCTTCTCTTTTTAAATACACATTACATTCGTATTTTTTGGATAGATTTACATTTAGTTGCAACGGTGTTCTGTTCACAACGTTTTTGAGGCGTTGCGCTGCGGCTGTAAAATCTAATAATATTTCTGAAGTTGCATTCATTTATGCTGTTGTACTTATTGTTTTCATATTCGTCATAGCCTGTCTTAATTTTGCACCCACAATTTCTACCGGATGGCTTCGCAAAGAATGGTTTACTTGTATCAAGGCTTTATTGTCCACGCCAGCATCTTTTCCTTCGTTGAAATTTTTTCCGATTACATCTGTTTCTATTTTCTTCATAAAGTCGGCTAACAATGGCTTGCAAGCATGGTCAAATAAATAACAACCATACTCTGCGGTGTCAGAAATTACTCGGTTCATCTCAAATAATTTTTTACGGGCAATGGTATTTGCAATGAGCGGTGTTTCATGTAATGATTCGTAATATGCCGATTCTTCTTTGATACCAGCTTCTACCATTGTTTCAAAAGCTAGTTCTACACCCGCTCTTATCATAGCTACAAATAATAATGCGTTGTCAAAAAACTCTTGCTCGGCAATTTTCATATCGCCATCAGGCGTTTTTTCAAAAGCAGTTTCTCCGGTAGCTGCTCTCCATGCCAATAAATTTTTATCATCATTAGCCCAATCTTCCATCATGGTTTTGCTAAAATGCCCACTCATAATATCATCCTGGTGTTTTTGAAACAATGGGCGCATGATGGTTTTTAATTCTTCCGATAATTCAAAAGCTTTCATTTTTGCAGGGTTCGATAATCTATCCATCATAGCTGTAACACCACCTTGTTTTAAGGCTTCTGTTATTACTTCCACACCATATTGTACAAGTTTTGATGCATAAGTTTTTTCAATGCCTTTCTCCAGCATTTTATCAAAACAAAGTATAGAACCTGTTTGTAACATGCCGCACAAAATGGTTTGCTCACCCATCAAATCAGATTTTACTTCTGCTACAAAAGATGATTTTAATACACCAGCTCTATGCCCGCCAGTACCCGCAGCATAAGCTTTTGCTTGCTCTAATCCTTTTCCTTCTGGGTCGTTTTCAGGATGCACTGCTATTAAAGTTGGTACACCAAATCCTCTTTTATATTCTTCTCTTACTTCCGTACCCGGGCATTTTGGTGCTACCATTATTACCGTTAAATCTTTTCTTATTTGCATACCCTCTTCTACAATATTAAAACCATGAGAGTAAGAAAGTGTTGCGCCTTTCTTCATTAAAGGCATGATGGCATTAACTACAGAAGTATGTTGTTTATCTGGGGTAAGATTTAATACCAAATCAGCAGAAGGAATTAATTCTTCATAAGTGCCAACCGTAAAATTATTATCTGTTGCATTTTTCCACGATGCTCTTTTTTCTGTAATAGCTTCGCTGCGCAATGCATACGAAACATCCAAGCCTGAATCTCTTAAATTCAATCCTTGGTTTAACCCTTGTGCACCGCAACCAATAATCACCATTTTTTTTCCTTTGAGTGCATCTACTCCATTTGTAAATTCGCTGCTGTTCATAAACTCACATACGCCAAGTTGGTTTAGTTGTTCTCTAAGTGGTAAGCTGTTGAAATAATTTGCCATTGTATAAATTGTTTAGCTCCCTAAATCCCCCGAAGGGGGACTTGTGAACTTTGTGATTATTGAATTGCTTTTTTTAATATTGAACTTTCTATTTTTAATCTTTAAACTCTCACAGTGTCAGCCTGAGCTTGTCGAAGGCGGTGCAAAATATTACAATCCTTTTTAGACATAACCCCAGCTTCGATCCCCCTTGTTGCGGGAACATTCTTTAAATTCATCCCTTACATTGAAAACACTTCTTCATTTTTATTCAAAAATTCATTTTCTGTTATTGCAAGGCCGGGTTCTCTATATTCAAATTCTTTTAATTTTTTATGAAAGCCCTCACTGTTTTTTATAATGGCTATTCTTGCGCTGCGAACAAATTCTATCAACCCAAAAGGCTCTAAAACTTTTATTAAATTATCTGTTTCTTCTCTATGCCCTGCTACTTCAAAAACTGTATAATCTTTTCTTATTACAACCGCCTTTGCGCCATGCTGACTTAATAATCTTTCTACTTTTACTTGTTCTGCAATTACATCTGTAGGTACTTTATACAAAGCCAATTCTTGCCAAACGATTTCGTCGTTGTTATTGTAATATGTTTTTAAAACTTCAACTTGTTTTTCTATTTGGCGACAAAGTTTTCTTACTACTTCTTCAGTTTCATTTATTACAATTGTAAAACGGTGTACACTTTCAATTTCACTTGGGGATGTATTTAAGCTATCAATATTTATTTTTCTACGAGAAAAAATAATAGCGATACGAACAAGTAAACCAATTTGGTTTTCGGTATAAACTGTTATGGTGAATTCTTGTTTTTGCATAATTTCATTTTTACTTTCAAATTATTAAAATGTCAGCCTGAGCCTGTCGAAGGAGGGTTTTGTAGCTCATCGGCTTTGACAAGCTCAGCCTGACACTCCAATAAAAATCGAACTTTGTAATTTGCAAAGAGGTGAAAATTATCTTATGAGTACTTCAGGCTGACGTCTAAATTATTTGTGCCATTACAACTCCTCTTTACTCAAAATGATTTCTGAAACTCCTCTTCCCTGTGGTACCATCGGAAAAACATTGTTTTCTTTGCCCACCATCACTTCTAAAAAATAACTTCCTTTATGGTTTAGCATTGTTTGTAAAGCTTCTTTCAATTTCAGCCTTTCACTTACCCTTTGTCCATCTATATAATATCCTTTGGCCACTTGCACAAAATCAGGACTTGTAATATCAACAAATGAATATCTTTTTTCATGAAACAATTGTTGCCATTGGCGCACCATTCCAAGAAATTGATTATTTAGAATTAATATTTTTACATCTACATTAAACTGCATGATGGTTCCTAATTCTTGTATCGTCATTTGAATACCACCATCACCTGCAATAGCAATAATTGTTTTGTTAGGCGCACCATATTTTGCACCAATTGCTGTGGGCAAAGCAAAGCCCATAGTACCCAAACCGCCGCTGGTAATATTACTTTTGCTGTTGTTGTATTTTGCATAGCGACAAGCTACCATTTGATGCTGTCCTACATCTGTCACAATTACGGCTTCTCCTTTGGTTAAATCATTCAGCACATTTATTACTTCTCCCATGGTTAATTCATCTGTAATAGGATTCATTTCTGGGATGATACATTTTTCCTCTTCTTTTTGTTGATATTCTTTGAATTTGTTATGCCATACGTCATGTTTTTTTTGTTCAAGCAAAGCAGTGAGCATCGGCAATGTTTCTTTACAATCTCCCCATACAGGAACAGTTGTTTTTACATTTTTATCTATTTCAGATGGATCAATATCTAAGTGAATAATTTTTGCTTGCTTGGCATACTTATCTAACCTACCAGTAACTCTATCATCGAAACGCATACCAACGGCAATCAATACATCGCATTCATTCGTTAATACATTTGGGCCATAATTACCATGCATACCAAGCATACCCACACCTAATGGATGGTCTGTTGGAATAGCACTCATACCCATAATTGTCCATGCCGAAGGAATACCTGCTTTCTCAATAAATTGAATAAATTCTTTTTCTGCATTACCAAGAATAACACCCTGCCCAAATATTACAAATGGTTTTTCAGCATTATTTATTAATGCAGCAGCTTGCTCTACATATTCTTTACGTACAATTGGTTTTGGTCTGTAACTTCTTATATGTTCACATTTTTTGTATCCCTCATAATCGAATTGTTGCAGTTGTGCATTTTTGGTAATGTCAATTAACACTGGTCCCGGTCTTCCGCTCCCTGCTATGTAAAATGCCTTCGCCAATACTGAAGGAATTTCGGTAGCGTCTGTTACCTGATAATTCCATTTTGTGACGGGTGTAGTAATATTGATAACATCTATTTCCTGAAAAGCGTCGGTACCCAACAGATGTGCAAACACTTGCCCGGTAATGCATACAACAGGTGTACTGTCTATCATTGCATCTGCTAACCCCGTTACTAAATTTGTTGCACCTGGTCCACTCGTTGCAAACACTACACCCGTTCTCCCACTCACACGTGCGTAGCCTTGTGCAGCATGTATTGCGCCTTGCTCATGACGAAC
>JANPIF010000201.1:0-9343 GCA_031424845.1 Ferruginibacter sp. | reverse complement strand
TTAAAGAAACTGTAGGTGCAAAAATATCATCGATAAGTCTTGGGTCATATGTTTGTGAAATAGCGGGTGTAGTTTCTAAGCAAGCCCCATTTGTTCTACTTCCATTTCGTAACTCTAAATGCAAATGCGCTGCAGCTCCTTGTGCGCCGGAATAGCCAAGGAGTTGCCCCTTTGCAACACTACTATTTACCGGAATTATAACACTGCTGCAATGTAAATAAAGTAAGGTCAAATTTTTATCGCTATTATAAACCGCTATTGTGCCATATGTATCAGATGCATTGGTTAAAACAGTACCTGAAATAAGGGAATATATTGGCGTTCCTGACACCGCTCTATAATCAATGCCTTTGTGCTCACATGCGCCCGTACATATACCTGAGCATCCATTTAATCCAGAATAGCTTTGCAAATATTCTCCATTAATATTACCTGGATTTTGATTTGCGTAATTTGTATAATTGGTATTAAAAATCCTATTGATAAACTGTAAATTTCTTTGAAAACTACCGCTGTAATAATTTTGATCAGTAGCAAAATCGGTAAGATTTACCTGAGCAAAACAATGATTAAAACAAAGCGTTAAAAACAAAGCAATTAATTTCCTCATGGGGAAAAAAGTTTATAAAAATTCTTCTAAAAAATTTACGAAGTTGTTGGTAGAAATATTCTATTGCACCCCTACATTAAACCTTACCCTTAGCGTACCTCCTATTGTTGCAGGATCTACGTTTTTTGTACGTATGTGTGGGTTAGGCGGTATATTGCCCTTTACCCAAGGAGAAGCACCACCATAAATGCCTATTTGTGTGGCACCTGTTCCGCCTGTTACTGCAGGACTTGCAGGGTTTAATAAATAATCATTGGCATAACTATATGTTGTAGAAGGAGCATTTACAAAAGTTGCTGTTGCTGTTTGGTTTAATATATTACCAATTGCGTTGGAAGAATCGGTAAGTGGAGGGTAGCCAGCTGCGCCAAAAACATTATTGTAAAAAAAAGAGTTGCTTGGAGCGCCCCAACCCGTGATACCTGTAAAAGTGCAGTTTTTAAAAGTACATTGATTAGCACTTTCAATGCTATAGGATCCTGTTTGAAGAATGATGTTGTTTTCAAAAGATGAATAATAAACATTTGATACAAAGTCGGCACCACTATGTATTATTGAATTTTTAATAGTTGAATTAAGCATACTATTTACACTAGGAGCACCCTGTACCCCACCCCTTATCACACATTTGTCTACAAGTAAATTATTAATATTTATAGCCCAAGGTGAATAAATAATATTTACATTACAGCGATAAATTTTAATATCAGTTGTTACTTGAATATTATCGGAAACAAATACTCCATCTAAAATACTTCCTTCTGCTCCTAAATAAAACCCAATGTATCCTGTAATGTACGTCCTACCGGTTGCAGCAGTAGAGTCAGGGTTATGACCTACTCCAATTACACTAACTTTTTTAAAAAAGTTTACTCCTCCTGCAAAAGTCCCTCCTGGCAAATAAATAATATCATTTTCCTGAGCAAGTATTGCTGCAGAATCTAATGTACTCGTAAGCCTTGTTGTACCATTGGTAGAAACAATAGAAATGGGTGCTTGTTGGGCTAAAGACCCAAAAAATGATATTAATAAAACAGCAGTTAAAATTTTATGTCTCATACATGTTAGAATTTGCAATGGTTAAAAATCACCCTACAATACTATTTTAAAAATTATAGCTGTTTTTAAAGGGTTACACCAAACCTCCAAATCTTCACATGAAACCTATTTTACATACGTTTCTTTTTACTATTTTTAAATGTGAAATTGTTTTTAGCCTTTATCATTACCATTTTAACCAATAGCACTTTTGCTCAAGCCCCACCTTTCCCCAATGGTGTTGCCAATACTTTTACGCTCGATGAAAAAGAAGGTTACAATGGTTTCATATATTCCTCCATTGAGTGTGGCTCAGACGGTACCGTATATACTTGCGACTATAGTGGCAACATTGAAATACATGGGAATAATTATAGTATAAAGGTGGACGAAGCAAAAAATGCCGGAATAATAACAGCGTTCATAATAAAAAGTGATACAGAAGTGTGGGGTACCAGTTTGAAGAATATTATTATCATGAAAAATAATAAACTTGAAAAAATTATTCCTCTGCCACCAAATGTATTACAGGTATTTAAAAATGAAAATGGATTTGATATCTTTTGCGCAAATGGAACTTTTGTAGAAACATACATTTTTAGAGGCAAAAATATTGAGCCACTTGCTGTATCGGATATCAAAAAGAAAATTATTAATTGTGCCATGTATGAAACTTTTGGGAGCGATATTTTTCTTACGCTTGAAGTGAATGGCGGCATAGATATTTATAAGATAAATAAGAAGAATAGGACAATCCTTTACAAAAAAAGATATCCTGATATTTATTTGATAGGAAAAATCAAAAATGAAAATAATTTTTACGCCAGAAATAAAAAAAATAGAGCTGTCATAATTAAACAAGGCAAACAAATACCACAGCCTTATTTTGCAAATACAGGAGGAGATAACAGTATAAATTTTTACTCAGGTGGAAATAACAATAGTATTTTATATAAATATGCAGCGGCAAATTACATATCAGCCCTCATAGATACCAATTTAAACATCACCTACAAAACAGCTTTTGTATGTGATGATGAAATAGCCGGAACTTACAAAAACAGAAGTGGTTATCTGAACTACGGACTTACAGGAAATAAGCCATTATTAATTTCAAATTATATAAAAAAATATCCAGCTGTTTTTGATGGCAACAATGCAGCTTCTATTTTCACAATAAGAGAGGATAGTACAGGTCGTATATGGGTAGGAAGCTATAAAAATAAAATTGCAATTATAGATAAAGATAACATCACAAATCTTAAAACCACAGCCTTTAAAATAATGAATGGTGGTAGTTTTTATAATAACCACATGTATTTTATTGGTGAGGGCAATGAAGGTTTATTCCAGTACGATATGCAGGGCAATGCCAAAAGAATATACACTAACATTACCGGGTTCTACACTTATCTGTCTAAAAATAAGAAGCATTTTTATTATACTACAACAAACCATTTGGGGCTTTGGCAAACTACCACCAAAAGCTTAGAAACACTCAACCCAGTTTGGAACAAAATTGATTCTTCAAAAGGAAATAAAATAAATAATATTTTAACCATTACGGAAGATACTTTGGGAAGAATATGGTGTGGGCATCGTATTAACGGAATATGCATTTATAATCCGACAACAGATAAAGCTACTTCCTGGATATTAGATAAACATGAAACCCCTTTTGATGGATTTGCATCATTAACAGACTACAGGGGTACAGTATGGGTTGGTGGAAAAAATGGATTATGGGTTTATAATGATTATACAAAAAATGCAAGCCCAAAAAACTGCATCAAAATAAATCATCCCCTTATAAATGCTGCCAAAAATATTACCGCATTAACAGTTTATGGTGATTGGCTCGTGATAGCTGCATATGATAAAGTTTTATTGTTGAGTTTAAAAGATTTTTATCATGATAAGAAAATAATTGTTCGCTATCTAAATCCATACGAAACAAATTTTACTTCTTTTACAGAACAAAATACCATGCTTACTGCAAAAGACAGCAGTATATGGTTTAGCACCGGCGATATGTTGTACAATTGGGATATTAAAAATTGGCTCCAGCTAGAAACTCCAAGAGTTAGAACCACCATTGTCGCAATCGGTAATGGTACAAATGATAGCTTATTTACAAACAGAACTTTAGTACTTAATCCAACCCACAATTCTTTCGATATAACCTTACATTATGTGAGTACAGAAAATATGTTGCGTTATACCAATACAGCATTGGTAAAAGATGGCGACTCAGTTAAAATGAATGAACCTTCACTAGAAAATAATTTTGCATTTAAAAATTTACAGAGCGGTCATTATACATTTTATGTAAACGTTTTTGAAATAGATGGCACTACTTCAAAATACGAATTCAAAATTATTATTAAAAAATTTCTTTGGCAGCAATGGTGGTTTTGGCTAAGCATCGCATTATTGTTTATTGGCATTATCAGCTATTTATTAAACTTAAAAAAGAAAAAACAACTTGCAGAACAAACAGCAAAAACAAAAGAGGCGGAATTATTGCAATTAAAGGCAGAACAAGCAAAAAAAATATCAGCACTTCAGTTAGTAACTTTAAGTAGCCAGTTTCGTCCACATTTTATCTTAAATGCGCTTAATACAATTGGTGCCCAAATTGATGACAAGCCCGAAACAGAAAGCGTTTTAAGCAGACTGGGAGAGAGTATAAATTTAATATTTACCCATGCACAACAGCAAAAAATTGTACACTCATTTGCAAACGAATGGCAGTTGGTTCAAAATATTATACACATACATCAATCAATGTATTTAAAAACATTGCAAACAATTACGCCATCAACAGAAGCTTTAAAAGAATTTATGAATGTAAATGTGCCATTAGGTATTTTACAAATTCCAATTGAGAATGCTCTACTACATGGACTAAGCAATAAAGAAATTGGGCCTTGGATATTAAAAATTTCGACAGAAGAAAATAACGACTTTATAACCATCAACATTACCGATAATGGTGTAGGCAGAAAAAAATCTGCTACACTAAGTAATTTTACAAAACATGGTACTGGCACCAAAAACTTACAGGAAATAATAAGCATAATTAATGTATTTAATAATCATAAAATAATGATAGAATATAGAGATGATGTGTTTAACGAGAATGGTGTTTTCTATGGCACTACTGTAGTAGTTATTTTTCCAAAAAAATTATATTATGAGAGTGAGTAAGCTAACTTATCTCGTTGTAGAAAATGCTCCTGATGTTTGTGAAGGTATTATTAGGCGTATGGAATTATATACAAATTGGCAGTCAATTGGATATTGCGTAGGAGTAAAAGAAACCATTATAAAAATAAAAAACGAAAAACCACAACTCATTTTTTTAGATTGGGGTCTCAATGGTGGTAGTGCTTATGAAGTATTACAAACTATACAAAATCTAACAGAATACAATCCATATATAATTTTTAATACCGGTTTTCAAAAAGACAATCCTGAAATACCACAGGAAATTTTAAATAATTACAAAGTAGATAAATACCTCGTAAAACCATTATGGGAAAACTTACGCAATAATCTTTCAACTTATGTGCAAGAAGCAGAAGATAAAAACAACAACCAAAATAATAAAAGCAAGACGATATGGCTACAAGACGAGAATGGACATAAAGTTTTACTTGATTTAAATAAAATTACTTGTATTGTTCAGCACCCAACTGAACAAAGGTGTAGAAATATTTTTTTAATTTTTAGAGAAAACGAAATAACCGTTCCGCTACAATGGCAAAAGATATATGAAATGCTTAAAGTAAATGAAATAGATTTTTTTATAACGAAACACCGCTATCACTTGGTAACTAAAAAATTCGTAGAAAAATTTGAAAAACCATTTGTCCGATTAAAAGGTATGACGGCTTTTAAAATAGATGTCGTGAAAGAAAATTGCAAAGACTTTGAAGACTGGTTATTATAAAATAAGCCTATTGTTGAAAAAGAAACCTTACCCCCAACTCATAACCCTTTAAACCCAACCCACTAATTACGCCGATACACTTAGCAGAAACATGAGAGTTTTTTCTAAATTCCTCTCTGCCAAAAATATTGGAGATATGTACTTCTATAACTTTTGTGGTGATGGCTGCTACTGCATCGCCTAGTGCTACTGATGTGTGTGTGTAACCTCCAGGGTTTAAAATAATACCATCAAAACTAAACCCATATTGTTGTAAAGCATCAATCAATTCACCCTCTATATTACTTTGAAAATATTGAAATTGAATCATAGGAAAAACAATTTTCAACTTCTCCAGATAAGTTTCAAACGATTCGTTACCGTAAACTTCCGGTTCTCTTTTTCCTAAAAGATTAAGGTTGGGGCCGTTTATGATAGCTATTTTCATAAAATACTTTAAGTTATTGAAATCTTTATAATTGAAAATTGAGCATTGAACATTAATTATTGATTATTCTACCATTTATACTTTCAATGTTCAATAATCATCTAACAATTTTCAATGCTCAAGGAATTACCCTTTTTCTAAACAGCAATTGTCTCACCCTTCATCATCCTCACAAATTCATCAAACAAATACCTGCTATCATGTGGGCCTGGAGTAGCTTCTGGATGGTACTGTACTGAAAATGCATTTTTGTTTTTTAAACGGATTCCTTCTATGCTGTCATCATTTAAATTTATATGCGTTATTTCTACATTCTCATGATCATGTACCGCTTTTGAATCTACACCAAAACCATGGTTTTGTGTTGTAATTTCACTTTTACCAGTTATTATATTTTTTACAGGATGGTTTAAACCTCTGTGACCATGTTTCATTTTAAAAGTAGGAATTTCATTTGCTAGAGCTAATAATTGGTGCCCTAAACAAATACCAAATATGGGTTTTTCAGTTGCCAGTATTTGTTTAACAGTTTTAATGGCATAATCCATAGGTGCAGGATCGCCCGGACCATTGCTTATAAAATATCCTGTGGGTGCGAATTTTTCCAATTCATGAAATTCAGTTTTGGCGTTAAATACTTTTACATACGCACCTCTTTCTACAAGGCAGTTGAGAATATTTTTCTTAATACCAAAATCCAAAACGGCTACTCTTATATCACTACTTTCATCACCCAAAATATAAGATTCTTTTGTGCTCACTACCGAGGCTAATTCTAAACCATCCATAGAAGGGACTGCTGCAAGTTGCTCCTTTAATATCTCTATATCATCTGTTTCAGAAGATATAATACAGTTCATGGCGCCCTTTGTACGCACATGCGCTACCAATGCTCTTGTATCAACTCCATTTATAGCCACTACATGTTGCTTTTCAAAATATGATTGCAAAGAATCGTCTGCCATAAAACGGCTAAACTTTTCTTCCAAATTTCTTCCGATCACACCTTTTACTTTCACGCTATCGCTTTCTACATCTATAGGTGTAACTCCATAATTACCTGTGTGTACACTATTCATTATTAAAACCTGCCCATAATAACTTGGGTCGGTAAATACCTCTTGGTAGCCCGTCATCCCGGTATTAAAACAGATTTCACCGGTAGTTGTTCCTATTTTACCAAATGCAGTTCCAATTAGAATTGTACCATCTTCTAATAACAAAACAGCCTTTTTATTATTGTTATTTGACATCAATAAAATATTTTTCTTTAGCAATGATATAAAAAAAGCTCCGATAAAAATATCGGAGCCTTATATAAATTTTAGTTAACCATTTTATGCTTTCTCTTCTGTAGATGAATCAGTAGTAGAAATAGGTTCTTCCGTTACAACCTCTGCATCAGAAATAGTATTTACATCATTTGTAGCTGCGGCTTTTTTTGCTCCACCTGCTCTACGTGTCTTTTTAGCTGGTTCTGCAGTTGTAGCAGCTTCTATTGATTTACCATAGATATCGTTGAAATCTACCAACTCAATCATAGCCATTTCAGCATTATCACCTTGACGAGCACCAAGCTTAATAATACGAGTATAACCACCCGGGCGACCTACAACTTTAGGTGCAACCACAGTAAATAATTCTTTCACTGCAGCTTTATCATTTAAGTAACTAAATACTATACGATGATTGTGGCTGATGGCTTCTTTACTATCTGTGGCTTTCGTTTTTGTAATAAGCGGCTCAATATAGCTTCTTAATGCTTTTGCTTTTGCTACAGTTGTAGTAATTCTTTTGTAAGTAATTAACTGGCAACCCAAGTTCATCAACAAAGCTTTTCTATGAGAAGCTGTTCTGCTGAGGTTGTTGTTTTTGTTTCCGTGACGCATGACTTTGTTTGTTTTTATTCACCTGTACCGTGTCAGGAATTACAGGTTATCCTTTCGGAGTTATTTAAATTGTTGTTTGTTTTATTGCTAATTAGCTTTTGTGCTAATTAATTTTCATCATCCAGTTTAAGCTTGCTTAAATCCATTCCAAAACTTAATCCTCTATCTTGCAAAACTGAATCAATCTCACTTAAAGACTTTTGACCAAAGTTTCTAAACTTCATCAAATCTTCCTGCTCATACTGTACCAATTCGCTTAATGAATTAATTTTTGCAGCTTTAAGGCAGTTAAATGCTCTTACTGAAAGATCAAGATCTTCCAATGGAGTCTTAAGCATTTTACGTAATTGTAAAGTATGCTCATCAACCATATCTTCTTTCTTATCTTCTTTGGTATCAAAAGTGATATTTTCATCAGTAATGATCATCAAATGCTGGATAAGGATACGACTTGCTTGTTTTACAGCTTCTTCAGGGTGAATAGTCCCATCGGTTACAACATCCATTACTAATTTTTCAAAATCAGTACGTTGTTCTACCCTTGTATTTTCTATAAGATACTTTACGTTCTTAATTGGAGTATAAATAGCATCTACAGGTATGTATCCAAACTGAGAACTCTTTTCTTTGTGCTCTTCAGCAGGTACATATCCACGACCTCTTCCAATGGTAATATCAATATCAAGTTTTGCACTGTTATCTAAAGTACAAATCAATAATTCAGGATTCATTACTTCAAACATTGGAGTTGCTTCTCCAATCATGCCTGCAGTAAATTCAGTTTTACTCTTTATAGATAATGTTACTTTTTCAGAAGTAATATCATGATCACCGTTTAATTTAAAACGTACTTGTTTCAAATTAAGAATCATTTCAGTTACATCTTCTGTAACACCTTTAATAGTTGCAAATTCATGATCTGCTCCGGCAATGTTAATACCAATAATAGCGTAACCTTCCAAAGAATTAAGCAATACACGACGAAGTGCATTACCGATAGTTACACCATATCCTGGCTCCAATGGACGAAACTCAAACTGGGCTTCAAAATCCGTTGCTTTTTGCAGAACTATTTTATCTGGTTTAACAAAATTAAAAATGGCCATTTTTATTTGTTGGTTTTAATTTAAAAATTTAATTACCGAATCTTTTACGTTTGACAGTTATCTGTCGCCCGTTGTCAGTATTACTTAGAATACAATTCCACAATAAGTTGCTCCTTAATATTTTCAGGAACACTTTCTCTTTCAGGATAAGTAATAAAAGTACCTTTCATTTCACTCTCATTCCATTCAACCCAATTGTGCTTAGGGTTTTTACCACGAAGGTTATCAGTAATAGATTTGTTTGCAGCTGATTTATTTTTCAACCCGATCACATCACCTGGTTTGCAACTGTAAGAAGGGATGTTTAAAACTTCTCCG
>JANPIF010000200.1:0-3513 GCA_031424845.1 Ferruginibacter sp. | reverse complement strand
GATACTCATTAACGCACCCACTGCAAGACCAACCATTATTGCACCAAACACACCATTTTTTGTAAATACAAATCCACGAAGTTCCATGCTTTCCGGCATTAAGAAATTCACTAAAAAGTAACAACCAATAGCCGTTAAAACCATGCTACCCCAGTTACCCATGTTCAATGCATTTTGTACTTTATGAGTGCTTAAACCTGCACTCTCACTTATTCTTACAAAGAAAGTTCCAATGATAGAAAATATTATTCCCATTGCTGCAATGAGCATTGGTAATAGAATGGGACTCATCCCACCAAAGGCATCTGAAAGTGCATTTGTTTCTCTACCCAACACCATTGTAGCTAAAACAGTAGCCACGTAAGAACCAAATAAATCGGCACCCATACCTGCTACGTCACCTACGTTATCACCTACGTTATCTGCAATAGTTGCAGGGTTACGAGGATCGTCTTCCGGAATCCCAGCTTCTACTTTACCCACAAGGTCAGCACCTACATCGGCAGCTTTTGTATAAATACCACCACCCACACGGGCAAACAATGCAATAGACTCAGCACCTAAAGAAAAGCCCGTTAATATTTCAATGGTACGCTCCATTTCAATACTGTCAACCGGCGCACCATTTGCAAAAACCATTTTTAAAATAATAAACAATCCACCCAAACCAAGCACTGCCAAACCTGCAACACCCATACCCATTACGCTACCACCGGTAAACGAAACAGACAAAGCTTTGCTTAAACTTGTACGAGCCGCTTGAGCTGTACGCACATTGGCTTTGGTAGCTATTTTCATACCGATAAAACCTGCCAAAGCACTAAAAAAAGCACCTAAAATAAATGCTACTGCAATGCTCCAATGGCTGTTTTCGTTCGTGTAACCCATAACGCCTAAAAGAAGTGCAGCTATGATAACGAAGTAGGTTAAAATTTTGTACTCAGCTTTTAAAAAAGCCATAGCGCCTTCGGCTATATAAGTACTAATTTCTTTCATGCGGTCGTTGCCGGCATCTTGCTTAGATACCCAAGCGTACTTTACGAAAGTGTACAATAGGCCTACAATACCCATTGCCGGTACTACGTAAATCAAATTTTCCATCATATAAAAGTGTATTTTTTTGGTGCGCAAAAATAGGGCTTTTAATGGAATTTGCTATTGAGAATTTGGTTTTTAGAGATTGTAACGCTAAAAACACATAGTATTTCATGAAATTCATTAGATAAAAAATGGAAAGTCCCAATAGCTAAATCACAATTAGTTAAGTTGAAACTTTGGACTTTAATTTTTTTTTGTAAGATTTGCAAGGAGTGTCATCGACTGATTCATTTCAGTTAGGCGGCCTGGTAATGGAGGTTCTTCATTACTGCACATTTGAATATTACGTCCCATTTCTCAGTGCAGCAATTTAAATAATGGGTTTCTACTTTTTTGAAAATTTAGAATACAATGCAAATTACAAACAGGTAAAAATTACTGTTGATTTTCATTCTCGAACTAATATATACCTTAATCAGAATGAATTTCTACACAATAGAAAAGGAAATTCTATTTTAGGGCTCTTTTTTAATTACTCAATTACTATTTCAAATAAACTTAACCTCAGCGAGTCGTAGTGCTTTGGTAATGTTTCAGATTTCATTTCATCAGATAAGCCTAAAAATGTAAAACCACCATTGACATAATGTTCAATTAATTTTTCATTGTCACCCCAGGTATCCAACCTAATAAATTGCCTGTTGTTTTCTTTGCCATAAATTTTGGCCCACTCAACTATATTTTTTACATAATTTTTACCGCGGTAATTTGGGTGTGTTACAATACGATGAATATAAATACTGGGTTGCTTATCTATTTCGCCCCAAATTATTTCATCGTTAAATGTAATGGCAAATACACAAACAATTTCGCCATCAACAATCATTTTCCATTGCCTGTTTTCAGAAACTTCTTTTACAACCAATTCTAAATCGAATCCCTGCCAATGTTTATTAAATTTGGTTTTTTGGTAAGCTATTGCCCAATCGTAAAATTTAAAAATCGTATTGATGTCAGCTTCGGTACTATTTATTATTTGCATAAAAATGAATAATCTTAATCTCGTATAATGTACAATTGTAGTACTAAAAAATTAAAAAATAACAAACAGAAAGTAAACGCATACCCTTTTTTTCAACAATAGGTGTATATCAAAACTAAAATTATATCTTATTAAAAACACACAAATTACAACATCATATTCCAAACAAACCTATTCTTCTGTTGTTTGTTTTCATCGGTGGCATCATCTCCGCTATACCAATCTCTAGTTCGCTCTTCAATTGTTTTTACAATAAATGGCATAGTATAATATTTTTTGGCAGGAGAAGGTTGGATGGCATTTACAGCCACATTATTTACAGAAACCTTTGTAGCTATCCATGATGTAAAAAGCCTTGGTATGGTTAAGCCCATTATCATACCGGGTAATCCGTTTATAGAGCATGGTCCACCGGATATCATAATTTCATCTGTATAAAAAGCAAACACATAAACACTGTCAAAAATTTTTGCAACCGCTTTTTTACAATTAAAGCCTGCAATATTTCTATTCTCATTCGTTAGTTGCCATTCTAGTTTTATAATGCTGTCCTCAATATTAAATGCAGAGCCAAAAATATTTTTTTGTATAATCATCTTACCGGTGTTGTGGTCAAAATACCAGGTATTGCTTTCATCATCTTTGCGCATGTACTCAGGCATTTTATCTTTCTCAGGCCAGCGGTCAAATTTGTATATGCTCTTATTTTCTGCAAAAGTAAAAGTGTAATAACCTGTTTTAAATGTAGGAAGTTTGTCTTTCATCATTTCTTCCCAGGAGTTATTGCCCATGTTCTTTTTAACATTGGATTTTACTTCGTATTCAATGGTGGCTTTATCAATAAAAATCTGCGCAAAATTATTTTTTGTAAAAAAAATAATACCTACTAAAAATAAAATCGTTTTCAAATTTTTTGTTTTAATTTTTAAAAAATTATTTAGCTTTTGCTGCTTTGTTTTTAAAGTTCCATGTAAAGCCAAGCATCCAATATCTTTTCAATCTGTCGTTTCTTATTTCTGTAAAGCTGTTGCTGAAAAAATTTCTATCTACGCCAATATTTTGGTTTAAAATATCTCTTACTAAAAAGTAAAGGGTAAACTCATCTTTTTTAAATGTTCTCTGCAGTCTTGCATTCCATAAGTTATTGGTGATACCTGGTATTTGTGCAGTTTTCTGCCTTATGTTTAAATCGTAATTAGTACCTATAGACCATACCTTCTTATAATACAGCTTTACATCCAAACCTAACTCATGAGTAAAATAACTTAGTTTATTATTGTTTTGAGATGTCTTTTGAACGTTATATTCGGGCTCGTAATTAACACTTATATCATATTTCTTATCTTTTTCTTTAGATATATATAATGATAAACCCGCATTGGTATTTTCAGCAAAGCTCTTTTGGCTGTTTATAAAATCTGCAAATTTGTTGT
>JANPIF010000199.1:0-1151 GCA_031424845.1 Ferruginibacter sp. | reverse complement strand
AAAACCTGGAAGATGATATAGCTCTAAGCCTTGCTGCGCTGGGTATTCGTATCATTGCACCCATCCCGGGTAAAGGTACCATAGGCATCGAAGTGCCGAATGCAAGAAAAACTGTGGTAAGTATGAAGACCTTACTCATTTCCGAAAAGTTTCAGAAAAATGCATTTTCTCTTCCCATAGCTATTGGTAAAAAAATTGATAACGAAAACTTTATTGTAGATCTTGCCAGCATGCCCCACTTATTGATGGCAGGTGCGACAGGCCAGGGCAAATCCGTTGGATTAAATGCTATCCTGGTTTCCCTGTTGTATAAAAAACACCCCTCACAATTAAAATTTGTGTTGGTAGATCCTAAAAAAGTAGAGCTCAGTATTTATAAAACCATTGAGAAACATTTTCTGGCAAAACTACCTGGTGAAGAGGAATCTATCATTACCGATACAAAAAAAGTGGTACATACACTAAATGCACTCTGTATTGAAATGGATAACCGCTACGATTTATTAAAAGAAGCCGGTTGCAGAAATATACGTGAGTACAATGAAAAGTTTGTGGCAAGAAAATTAAACCCCGAGAAAGGTCATGACTTTTTACCATTTATTGTATTGGTGGTAGATGAATTTGCAGATTTGATAATGACAGCAGGTAAAGAAGTAGAAATGCCAATAGCTAGGTTGGCACAACTTGCCAGGGCTATAGGTATTCACTTAATCATTGCTACGCAGCGACCTTCCGTAAATATTATAACAGGTACTATCAAAGCAAACTTTCCGGCACGTATCGCATTTAAAGTGAGCAGTAAAATAGATAGTAGAACTATTTTAGATACCGGCGGAGCTGAACAATTGATTGGTAAAGGTGATATGCTTATTAGCTATAATGGTGAAGTGGTGCGTTTGCAATGTGCATTTGTAGATACACCAGAGGTAGATAAAATAGTAGATTTTATTGGAGAACAGAGAGGGTACCCTGATGCATTTTTATTACCTGAATATGTGGATGAAAAAGAAATGGAATCGAAAGATTTTGATGTGAATAATAAAGATGCCTTGTTTGAAGATGCTGCCAGACTTATTGTGAGCAGCCAAAGTGGTAGCACATCATTATTGCAAAGAAGAATGAAACTTGGTTACAACCGTGCAGGAAGGTTG
>JANPIF010000198.1:0-16439 GCA_031424845.1 Ferruginibacter sp. | reverse complement strand
GGTACGCCTGCTGCTATCATGGTAGCTTTTGCAGTTACTTTATCGCCCATGGCATTAATCATATCTGGCGTGGGGCCAATAAATTTTATACCATGGTCGCCGCAAATTTTGGCGAATTTTGCATTCTCTGCTAAAAATCCGTAGCCAGGGTGTATGGCATCTGCATTGGTAATTTCTGCTGCAGCCATGATGTGGGCTACGTTTAGGTAACTATCTGCACTGGCAGGTTTGCCAATACATACGGCTTCGTCTGCAAATTTTACATGCAAACTATCTTTATCAGCAGTTGAATAAACAGCTACTGTTTTTATACCCATCTCACGACAAGTACGTATAACCCTTAGGGCAATTTCGCCACGGTTAGCGATTAATATTTTTTTAAACATAATAAAAATAATGGGCAAATGGGCAAATGGGCAAATGTGCAATACTGCAAACACTTAACTATTTTACAAATGCTTCTGTTTAATTTAAAAATTGTATTTGATATATGCAAAAGTGCAATGATGCAAATGTGCAATACTTCGAATATTTAAATAGTTATTTAAGTTTTAGTTTAATTTAAAAAATAAAAAAACTGAGCATATAACTAAAGGGTGTTTTTCGCTTGGCTGTTGAAATTATACTTCCTAAAATTCTGTTTAACTCGTCTAATTTATTTAATAGTCCTGTTGGTAATGGATAGCTGTTTGATCTCTCACATAATATTAACCAATATTGAGTTTCAGCAGCTTCTTTGGCAGCAATTTTCATTTTGTGAATAAAGTCTGCTTTGCTTTCAGGGTTTTGAGCTTCCATTGAGTTGGCACCAATAGATGTTGCAGATCTCAAAAGTTGGTTAGAAATAATATACTTTTTGTGCTCGTTTAATTTTTCGCAATAATCAATAATTTCAAGAGAAAAAGCTATAGATAATTTTAAAAGTGGATTATTTTCTATCAGCTCTGTTCTCATAAATTTATTTTAATTTGATTAATTTTGAAAAATAACCTCCAAGAATTAGAGAGCCCTTTGCATATTTGCACATCTGCAAATTTGCATATTCTTTTAAGCTGGTTCCACCAAAAACAACGGTTGATCATACTCCACCGGACTTGCATCTTCTACCAAAACTTTTACAATCTTACCTTTTACTTCACTCTCTATTTCGTTAAATAGTTTCATGGCTTCTATAATACAAACAACTTTACCTGATGTCACTTCATCGCCAATATTTACAAACAAAGGTTTATCAGGACCTGCTGAACGATAAAAAGTTCCAATCATGGGGCTTTTTATGGTAATGAGATTGTCTGCTTTTGGTGCTGATGGCTGAGGTGAAGGAGCTGCTGGAGCTGAAGCTTGTGCTTGTGGAGCTGGTGGTGCTGATGGAGCACTGTATTGTGCCGGAGCGCTTTGAGTATATATTTTTTGGGAAGGGTCTTTTTTCTGCTTGATGGTTATTTTGGTTCCATCTTCTTCAATGGTAATTTCTCCGATGGATGTTTTGTTTATGAGTTTTACCAACTCTTGAATTTGCTTAATGTCCATTGTAGTTTGTTTATTGGTTAATTGCTATATTGAAACGGGCGGCTAAGATAGGAATGATTAAAGAAATACAGCACTTATCATTTTAGAAAATGAATAAAAAAGCATGTTTTTTTATGGAAATTGGGTAAAAATGATGAAAAAAGCTAACTTTTTAATAGAAAATGGCTTTTTCAGCCATTAAGTTATTTGGGTCTCTATAAACCAATTATCATGCATATTAATTACTTGCTGTTACTTAAAAACAATAAAATAAATTTGCAGCATGGAATATTTTAAAATAGGAAAACTGGCTGCGAGCCATGGCCTAAGCGGTGAATTAATTTTACAGCATAGTTTGGGTAAAAAAACAGCACTCAAAGGCTTGGAAGCAATTTTTATTGAGCAAACAAAAAACAACTTTATACCACACTTCATTGTATCCACTTCTATAAAAAATGATACTGATATTTATATAAACCTGGAAGGAATTGATAATAAAGAAATAGCCCGAAAACTTACGCCAAAAGATGTATGGTTGCAGGAAGCTGATTTTAAAAAATTTGTAGCAAAAGCATCGCCTATTGCTTTGCTTGGTTATGAAATGATGGATGGTGAAATAAACCGAGGGAAAATAATAGAAGTAATAGAACAACCACATCAAATATTATGCACTATACTTTATAATAATAAAGAAGCTTTGGTACCTGTGCACGAAGGCAATCTTTTAAAAATGGACGATAAAAATAAAAAGGTATACGTTGAAATACCGGATGGGTTGTTGGAGATTTATGGGTAGATAGCAAGTGGGAAGGGGCTAGTAGCGAGAGGTGGAAGAAGAAAGAAGTTTGTGCTTATCTATCAAGAATACTTTAAATTTTTATAAGGTTCCCATCCACAATTAACCATTCACAATTCACAACATTGTCCCAACAACGCATCATAGCACATTTTGATTTGGATTCATTTTTTGTTTCGGTAGAAATATTGAACGATTCTTCCTTAAAAGGCAAGCCTGTAATTGTTGGAGGTAGGGATAGAGGTGTGGTAGCGGCATGTAGTTACGAAGCCCGTAAGTTTGGTATTCATTCTGCCATGCCATCGCACAAGGCGAGACAACTTTGCCCTGATGCAATTTTTGTAAAAGGTACAAGAGGTGAGTACAGCCGCTATTCACGATGGATTACACAAATTATTGCAGCCAAAGCGCCATTATTTGAAAAAGCTTCTATTGATGAATTTTACATTGACCTCACCGGCATGGATAAATTTTTTAATCCGCTGCAATGGACGATTGATTTACGTAATGAAATTATAAAAGAAACGGGATTACCTATTTCATTCGGTTTATCATCCAGCAAAATGATGGCTAAAATAGCTACCAACCAGGCAAAGCCAAATGGTTTTTTGCAAGTGCCTTTTGGTAAAGAAAAAGAATTTCTTGCACCGCTGGGTGTAGATGAAATACCGGGTGTAGGCAAACATGCACAAGAAGTATTAGCGTACATGGGTGTAAAAACCATCAAGCAATTAAATGAAACCGCTGTTGAATTGTTGGAAGAAAGGTTAGGTAAGTGGGGAACAGATTTAAAATTGAAAAGCGAAGGCATTCATTTAAGTGAGGTTTCTTCTTATCATGAATCGAAATCAATTTCTACCGAAAATACATTTAACGAACCTGTTTCTGATTTAGCATTTATAAACAGTGAGCTTGTAAAGTTTACCGAAAAAATTTGTTTTGAATTACGGAAGGAAGAAAAAGTTGCCGGTTGTGTGGCGGTAAAAATTAGGTATCCAGATTTTGAAACAAGCTCCAAACAAACCACCATGGATTATACAAGTGCTGATGATGATATTATTCCAATTGTAAAAGAGTTGTTTAAAAAACTGCACAAAAAAGGTATGCCTATACGATTGTTGGGTGTAAGGCTAAGTGAACTTACAGGAAGCGCAATACAAACAAGTTTATTTAGTAATACTGAAAAGAAAACAGAACTCTATAAAAGTATAGATGATGTAAAAAACAGGTTTGGAAAGAATTTGTTGAAAAGAGCTTCATCAGGTCAATGAAAAATCGGAAAGATCGCTGAGGTTTTTCTTTTCAAGAACTTTTAAAGTAGCATCTCTCACTATTGTCATTGTTCTGCGAAGCCCACATGTTTCTTCATCGCAGTCGCCACACTTTTCATAAAAATTTAAACTAACACAAGGCAACAATGCAATAGGTCCACCTATTATCCGCACCACACTTGCAATGGAAGTTTTCTTAGGATCCTGCGTTAAATAATAACCGCCGCCTTTTCCTTTTTTACTTTCAAGAACATGATGTTGTTTTAATAGCAATAAAATACTTTCTAAAAATTTTATTGGGATGCATTTTTTATCAGCAATATCTGCAATCAATACCGGTCCGTCTCCATATTTTTCTGCGAGATACCCAAGCGCTTTTAATCCGTATTGTGCTTTTTTAGATAACATTATTTATCCCTTTTTTAATTGCTGCATTAGTGCTCTAAATTCTTTTGGTGCAGGTGCCATCAATTCCATTTTTACGCCGTTCATATCCTCAAAATTTAATTTGTAAGAGTGTAATTCCAGGCGGCTTATCATTGGTCTTTCCTCCTCATCGTGCTTGCCAAGTTTATAGTTTTTCTTTATAGAAGAAATTAAAATTGGCTTACCATCTCCATACAATGGATCGCATGCCAAAGGGTTCCCAATATTTTTTGCATGCACACGTATTTGGTGTGTTCGTCCTGTAAACAATTGAAATGACACCAATGAAAAATGTGGATTGCTTTCCAGTACCTCATACCCAGTTTGCGATTCCTTGCCGCTCCGATGTACTGTCATCATACCTTTACGGGTAAGGTGGTCTGTAATGGGCGCATCTATCAGTCCCTTTTCTTCAGGTAATAAACCTACTACAATACCAAGATAAAATTTCTCAACCCTTCGTTCTTCAAAAATTTTACACAAATATTTATGTGTTGCTTCATTCTTTGCAAATAAAATTAAACCACTTGTATCTTTATCTAACCTGTGTACAATAAAAATGCTGCCGTATTTATCTGTTAGGTATTCCTTCAACGACTTTTCGGTCTGCTCTCTATCAGGAATGGTTAGCATTCCACTTGGTTTATTGATAGCTACAAAATCATCATTTTCAAAAATGATATCATATTTATTTTTTGCCAATGCTACCGTTTTTACTTGCTTTCTTTTCTGAATGTGTTTTAAATTTTCTTGGCTTCGGAATCTTCACTTCTCTTTCTCTTTTTACTTTTTCCGGTGCTGGTATTTCCTCTCCTAATGCTACAGCTATTTCTTCGTTTGTATAATCTTTCCCCTTTCTTTTATCATCATTTATAGGCTCAGGCTTTAGAGTTACTTTAGCAGGCTCTGCATCCTTTACTTTTTTTGCACCACGTTTAGATTCGTTCATATATTTCAACACACGAATTTCTTTCTCGCTTAAATAACGCCATTTGCTGCGCTCTACATTTTTCTTTGTTAGGCCTGCATACATCACTCTATCCAATCCTTTTACATCATAGCCCATGCTTTCAAAAATTCTACGCACAATCCTGTTTCTACCACTGTGTATTTCTATACCTATAATTGATTTGTCCTTAGGGTCAGAATATGCAAGGCTGTCAACATACACTGCACCATCTTCCAAAATAAGTCCGCTCATTACTCTTTCAAAATCTGCTTTTGTAAGAGGCTTATCAAGTTTTACTTCATATATTTTAGTAATCTCATAGCTAGGGTGAGATAACTTCTGTGTAAGGTCTCCATCGTTTGTAAGCAGCAAAACGCCAGATGTATTTCTATCCAATCTTCCGATAGGATAAACTCTTTCTACCGTTGCCTGTTTTATCAGCTCCAAAACGGTTTTTCTTCCTTGTGGGTCGTCGGTAGTGGTTATATAATCTTTGGGTTTATTTAATAAAATATATACAAGGTTTTTGGTAACAAACAGTTTTTTACCATTGTAAATAATTTCATCTGTTTGTTGCACTTTGTAACCAGGTTCAGTTGCTACTGCACCGTTTACTTTTACACTTCCTTGGGTAATAATGGTTACGGCATCTCTACGGGAACAAACACCGCAATGCGCTAAAAATTTATTCAACGGCATTACCACTTCGGTAGTAAGTTGCTTTTTTTCGCCAATAACTTTTGCTGTGCTTTTCGCAACGGGTATTTTTGATTGGTCAGATGATGGGTGTGGGGCTGGTGCTTTCTTTTCTCTTACTATAATTCCTTTCTTTGCCTGGCGAGCTTTGTATTCTTCTGCTTTTTTTGTTTCGAAATATTCTCGCTTTTCTTTTCTGGCTTTCTTTTTATCCTGCCTTATTTCTTCTTTTACTACACTGTTTTTTTTTGGATTGATAAACTTTTTGAAGGCGTCCTGTCCCATATTATTATTTTTTTGCTGTTTTGCAACAGTAGATGAACTGCAAATATAAATTTTATTTATTGGAGCTACTTGCTTTATTACACACTTTTCAATTTAAACCCAATATAAATAAGGTTATAATTATCATTTTGAGCATTTGTAATAATGAAAAAAGGATGCAAATTTTGCATCCTTTTTCTCTTCTTCATAACCAAAAACTATCTTTTTTTTGTTGTTTTATCCATTTTTCTCTCTCCCTTTTGAGCTTGCCTTTGTTTTTTCAATTCAGCCATTTTTGCTTTTTGCTCAGCAGTTAAAACGGTTTCCATTTTACTTTTTTGTTCTGCATGAAGGGCTTTTTGCTTTTCACGCATTTCTTTTACTGTAAGATTATCCTGTGCTTTTAATGCCTCACGTTGTGCTTTCATTTCTTTATGCTGTGCTTTCATTTGCGCTTTTTGCTCGGTGGTAAGGTTAAGCTCTTTCATCATCTTATCCTTATCATGTCTTCCTTTATGACGCTCCATTCTAGGTTTACTGTCAACTGGTCTTTCTGTTTGTGCAAATGCTGCTGATGAAATTATAACTGCCGCAAATGATAATGCTAATAATTTTTTCATGGTCTTAATTTTACTTTTTAATTGTTATAAAAGATAGACGCTGTGTGGTGTAGAAAGTTTAATCAATAGAATGTTAAAGGGGGAAATTATATTTTGAGATAGAGAAGGGATTGTAATTGAAGAGCTAATATTAAAGTAACCTCGCCTAAATTTTATCTTGTTAATATACATCTTTGTAGTAATGGCCAGCTATATAAGTAGTTTGTATTTGTTTACATACTTAGCCAGTCTTGACTCCACACATTCTACAGTATCTCCACGGGTTTCACCCGTGCTTAAGCATAGTTGAACCCCTTCGGGATTCATAAACTAAAGACTCTTTCGTAATGTTATACTAGGATTAATTTAAAGTAGAAATAATCTCCATCATAATCTCGGTTTCCATCTTCCAATAGATCTACTTATAGTTTTTTACGTCCTCCTTTTGCTTTTGAAGAGAGAACTAGAGCGAGGTTCTACTTATTCGCCAGCTGCCCACATGCAGCATCAATATCTTTTCCACGACTGCGACGAACCCTTACATTTATTTTATGCTTTATTAAATAATCGGTAAACGCATTGGTACGTTCTTCATCGGGCTTCATAAAGGTTACGCCTGCAATTGGATTGTATTCGATTACATTTATAAGATGTGTGGGGACCTGGCGGTAAATTTTTACCAGATTTTCAGCATCTTCGAGTGAGTCATTTATGTTGTTAAACAAAATATACTCGAGGGTTATTTCATTTTTTGTTTTCAAATGAAAATATTGAAGCGATTCTATTAATATTTTTAAATTATTACTTTCATTTATCGGCATTATTTCTGTACGTTGCCCGTCAGTAGGTGCATGCAATGATACCGCTAAATTAAAACGCACATTATCATCTCCCAACTGGCGAATCATTTTTGAAACACCAGCTGTAGAAACTGTAATACGATTGGGGCTCATATTCATACTCTCTGCCGATGTAATTTTATCGATAGATTTAAGTACGTTTTTATAGTTAAGCAATGGCTCGCCCATACCCATTTAAACAATATTACTTAAATTTTTCTGATATGTTTTTTGACATTGGTCATTTAACAAAGCGACCTGATCATAAATTTCATCGAATGTTAAATTGCGTTTACGATCCATTTTGCCCGTGGCACAAAATGCGCAGGTAAGGCTGCAACCAATTTGTGAAGAAACGCAGGCAGTAAATCTTTTTTCTGTTGGAATTAAAACACCCTCAATCATATGCCCGTCCCATGTTTTAAACCGAGATTTTAAAGTTCCATCGTTGCTATGTTGAGTTGCATCCACCGTTATTGCCGGTAATGTAAATTCTTCCTTTAATTTGTTACGCAGGTCTAAGGAAAGGTTACTCATTTCATCAAAACTGCGGGCATTTTTTTTCCAAAGCCACTCATAAGCTTGCATGGCACGAAAGCGTTTATCACCAATGGTTTCAAAATATTCTTTCAGTCCATTTAAGTCAAAATCACGTATATTTTTCTTCTCGAGCATTTTGCAAAGATAAAGAAAAAAGCAGCCACAGCCCACTCTTTCTCCCTTGAAGAGGGAGTAAAGGAACGAGATTGAAGGAGATGATTATGTTATAGATTAAGTGAGATATTTTTTAGGCTAACTTCGCAAAAATTTGGGAGTTCCCTCTCTTTTGGAGAGGGCTTGGGGTGAGGTATTACGACTGAATAAAAGATGAATAATGGTATGCCGTATCCCGAAAGCTTTCGGGAAGTGACACAACGATGATGATCCCGCTTTTAGCGGGACTGCTTCTTTGCTTGGACAACAATAAATAACAAATACAAACGAAAACATATTTTATGAATACGGTTTATATAATTGATGCAGTACGTACACCAATAGGAAAATACGGTGGAGCACTTTCAAGTATTCGCCCAGATGATTTGCTGGCAGTTGTTATAAAAGAATTAATGCAGCGTAACCCAAATGCAGATGCAAACGCTGTTGAAGATGTAATTGCTGGTGCGGCAAACCAAGCGGGAGAGGATAACCGAAATGTAGCTCGTATGGCGGCTTTGCTGGCAAGTTTACCTACAAGTGTTGCAGGCAATACAGTAAATAGACTTTGCGCTAGCGGCTTGCAGGCCATAATGGATAGTGCTCGTACAATTGCTTGTGGCGATGCTGAATTAATGATTGCATGCGGTGTGGAAAGTATGAGTCGTGCGCCATTTGTAATGCCAAAAAGCAGTAGCGCATTTGACAGAAATGCACAAATATTTGATACAACCATGGGCTGGCGTTTTATAAACAAAAACTTGAGTGAAATACACCATCCATACGGAATGGGAGAAACTGCAGAAAACGTAGCTAAGCAATGGAATATTAGCAGAGAAGCACAAGATGCATTTGCTGCAAATAGTCAGGCAAAATATGATGCAGCAGCAAAAGCAAATAAATTTTCTGAAGAAATTGTTGGAGTAAAAACCGTGCAAGGCAAAGAAGAAATTATGTTTAAAAAAGATGAACATCCCCGGCTTTCATCAGTAGAAAAATTATCGGCTTTAAAACCTGCATTTATAAAAGATGGAACGGTAACTGCCGGAAATAGCAGTGGCATAAATGATGGCGCAGCAGCAATGTTGCTGGCAAGTGAAGCGGCTGTAAAAAAATATAATCTACAACCCATTGCAAAAATTGTAAGCATGGCCGTTGCCGGTGTTGACCCTTCTATAATGGGAATTGGTCCTGTACCTGCTACGCAAAAAGCACTGCAAAGAGCCGGGTTAACTATTGATGATATTGATTTGATAGAACTGAATGAAGCTTTTGCTTCGCAAAGTTTAGCCTGTATAAATGATCTAAAATTAGATATTCAAAAAGTTAATGTAAATGGTGGTGCTATTGCGCTTGGGCATCCACTAGGTTGCAGCGGTGTACGAATTTCCACCACTCTTTTACACGAAATGCAAAAAAGAAAAAGTAAGTATGGTCTTGCCACCATGTGTGTGGGTGTTGGGCAAGGGGCGGCGGTTATTTATGAAAATGTTTTGTAAATTTGAATATGGCAGAAAGTAAATTTGAATTATTGTATAAAGACTTGGGAAAGGCAATTGAGTCTTTTAAAAATGCCATGAATGTAAAATTTCTATTTGAAAATGATGTCGTAAATGATCTTTTTGTAAATGGTCAAATACAAAAGTTTGAATATAATATTGAATTATTATGGAAAACATTGAAAGCATATTTTGCTGAGGGGAGAGGAATTATTATTTTATATCCAAAAGAAGTAATTAAACATTTTTTTCAGGAAGAAACAATATCTGAAGAAATTTATCTTTTACTAATTGACGCTATAAACAGCAGAAATTTATTGAGCCATGTATATAAAGAAGAAATATTTAAAGAGGTTGAACCTAAATTAAAAGATTATGCTCGGGCAATTGAAACCGCTTATACTGCCATTAAATTTTGAACCGTTTAGTAGAGATTATATAAGCGAAGTAAAAAAATATGTACTTGAAAACTTGAAGGGCTTTGAGTGTAAAATCTTTATTTTTGGCAGTAGAGTAAGAGGAAATAATCACCGCTTTTCCGATCTTGACATTGGTATTATTCCCCTAAATAACAATCGCCTTCCAATATATGATATACAGGATTATTTAAATTATGAATCAGAAGTACCTTTTAAAATTGATATAGTAAATTTTTCAAACATAGATGAAAAATTTAAAAAACATGCGCTAGAAAATATTCTTTGGTGGAGAGAATAATTACAACTTAAACAACTGCTTTTTTATCAATCTAAAATTTGCAAATACGCAAAGCACAAATAAAATTATTGCTAATCCAATAACGTAGGCATGCAGGTAAGGGGAAAGCGCATCTTGCCCTGCTACAAAATTTTGCTGGAACATATATTGAAAAAGCAGGGTGGCAGCAAGTGCTGTTAAAATAATAATTGCATAAACCGGTATTCATTTTTTTGCTACCGTTTTACTAAGCCACAATGGTGAATAACCAAGTGTAAGTAGCAGTTGCAAATTATCTTTACTTCTGCTTATCATTAATTGTAAATAAAAAGAGAATAATAAAATTGAAAGTAATACAACCAATATAGCTAAGCCTCCAAGCCCTGCAACTATTGCCTGCAAGGTGCTTTTAATTCTGCCGAATTTTGTTTTGTCTTTATTTACATGATAGTTTTTTTGCTGCAAATAACTTTGCAATTCAGCACTATTAGCATCCGTCGTTTTTATATATACTCTTGCAGCAGGTTGTGGTACTTGGGTGCCAAACATTTTATTTGCCCAAATTAAAAAATTATGTGGAACGAGTATTGTATTTAAACGGTCGCTTACTGCAACTATATGCCCACGAAATTTCATAACGGTACCATCCGGTGCAGAACATTCTATAATAAGATTTACTGCACCAATACTGCTTTCAGATAGTTGTGGTAAATCTTGCGCAGGTGCAAAAACATTGTACATTTCTAAAAAATCTGCAGAGAAGATAACCGGTATATCTTGCTGCCCGGGCTGCCATGTAAATGATGGTGGAAGGGTATCTATAAAATTATCCTGAATTGATTCTAAAAATAAATCGGTACTGAAAGGGATAATATCGCCTGCGCTGGCTTTAGCTCTAAACTGGTTGCTGAGTAAAGGCGCCGCATCTGCAATGAAAGATTGCTTTTTAAAATCCTCAATATCAGCCTGAGAAAAGCGATTGTCTTTTCCCATGTTTTCGTTGGTTATTGTTTTAGTTACAGAAATAAAATCATATCCATTTTTGCGTGGATTTTTTTCTTTTAATAACTGGTTTATATTTATGTACATCTGCACACAACAAAGCAATAACATAACCCCAACAGCAAGCCCTGCATAACTAAAAATGCGGGAGCTTTTATTACCGGTTTGTAAAAACGGGGCTATAGTTTTAAAACTAATTTGTTTATCACTCATTATTATAAATGTATAGTGCTGTCTGCATTAAAAAATGATATCGGGTGAAGGTCAGCCATTAAAATACCTGCACCTCTTTTTGCGGCTTCTTCCTCAATCAACAACATTGCTTTTTTTTCGTTGTTTTCATCTAGATGGCTGAATGGCTCATCCATTATTATAAAATCGAACGGTTGTTGCAAGGCACGAATGATAGCTATACGTTGTTGCTCACCATAACTGCAAGTACCTGCATTTTGTGCAAGTTTATTTTCAATACCCAACCGTTCTGCCATCTCATTTATTAAAGATTTTTTATGATAAGGCGCAAGCAACCTTTTAATTTCTAAATTTTGCAGCACACTAAAATCTTTAAACAATCTAAGATCTTGAAAAATAATACTCATCTGCGTTGCACGTATATCGGCCAAAGCTGTTACAGATAAATCCTTTATTTTTTTATTATCAAAAATCACATCACCATTATAATCTTTTCTTAATCCATATAAAAAATGAACCAGTGATGTTTTGCCACTTCCGCTTGGTGCAACAATTTGTATCTTTTGCCCTTTTGTAAAAATATGTTCGTGTGTCCAAATACCAGATTGCTGTATTTTTTCCTTCTCTAAAAATTGGGGAACAATATTTTTTAATAAAATGGTCATGGAGCAAAAATAAAAAAAGCCGTCTGATAACGGACGGCTTTTATAATGTAATAATTTTTTACTTTTTTGATGGTGCTACTGTATCTGGTATTACAGGTATTGCAGTATCTGCTGCTGGTGCCATCACATCTTCTACCATCCAATCAGCATTGTTTTTTGCTTTCTTTTTTTCTTGAATATTTGCAATGGTACCCAAGTAACTATTAAGTTGCTTAAGGCTGTTGGTATTTTTATCTAATAGGTTTAGTTCCCAGTGCTGGGTTAAACCGCCATCTTTAAAATTACCTCCACTTATTAAAAGATTGTCCCACATTTTTACAGAAGCATTGTATGTTGCTACATCCAAACTATCTGCAGTAGCTTTTGGTTTCATGTTATTAAATATGTATTGGAAATTTACATACCCGCCAAATGGGCCACCAGCAATTTTATCCATGAAAGAAAAAGAGGAATTTGCAGTACCGGCTAAATAAGTATCAGTAGTTGCTTTATTGTTGGTAAAAACAAAATATTTATCATTCACATTATAGGAATATTTATTGTCTGCGCCCATCATTGGTCCACCAAACTTTTTACCTGCATCTATTATTTTATTGAAAGATGGCTTATCATTAATAGATGCTGCAAAAATAAAATTAGCTCCTTGGCCAGCAAGGCTGTCACCTTTTACATCCGTTACGGCAATTAAAATATCTCCTTTATTTGCTCTTACAAAATCATCTAAATTAAATCCGGCTTGTGCAGCACCAAGGTTTACAAGCCCATCCATATTAAGCAACTTTAAAAATTCTTTTATACCTTCTGGTTTAAAATTAAATGCAAACAAACCAGCAAGGTTTTGTGAAGGAATATTTTTTACCATTGTTTTATCAAAGTTGCTACCATTAAATTTTTTATACAATTCAGTTATCTCTTTTCCGCCATAAGATTTTGCATCAAGATTAATTTTTCCATTTTCAAAATTCACTGTACCTGTAGTAATGGCTCCTTCGTATAATTTACTCAAATTGGCCATAGCCCCTATACCTGAAAGTGCTGCTGTTGGCGAAAAGTATTGTGCGTTTAACCAAAAATGTGCATCGCCTTTTTCTTTCATTAAGCCAGAAAACTTTTCATCTTTTGCAAGACTTGCATCTTCCTTTAAAGAAAGTATAGCTGTATTTATTGCATTCATATCTCTGGTATTTTTCACTTCAGTAGTACTTACGGTCGAAGTATCCATATCCATTGGAGATTTAATTGCTTTATCCATTTCACTTACTTCAGGAGTATTATAGGCAATTATAAATTTTTCTTTATTATAAGCTATACTTGTTTTTTCATCCGCAAAATAAGTGAAGCCATCCTTAGATGTTTCTTTACCATCTTTCAATGCATTTGAAAGCATTGCTTTAAATTTTGCTTCATCTTTTACGCTTCCTTCTATGGCTGAGTACCCACCAAGAGAGTCTTTTACTACAAACACTATTAAATCTGCTTTAATATTAACGCCACTATTTTCAGGATTTTCTAAAAGAGATTTCGCAAATGAAGAAACAGATGTATCTGCAATCATTTTTTTAAATACATCGTTCTGCTTTATTTCCTCCCAACTTAATTTTGAGTTTAATGACTCTCCATTAATGTGCATTACTACACCAGCGTTTGCGGGAATATAACGACCTTCTGTATTGGTTTTTTTAGAGCAGGATGCAAAAAGAATTATAGCCATTAAAGCTCTTAATGCAAATGGTAAAAAGCGTTTGGTCATGGTATGGTTGTTTTATGGTTAATGCGATCTATTGTATTTTAGTAACCCTACAGCACTTTATTTATCTGTTAAAAAAGCTGTTAATGTATTGTATGGAATTTCTTGTTGCTCTCCCTTTTTTAAATCCTTCACCATGCAGGTTTGTTGTTCCATTTCTTTCGTACCAATAATAATGGCGTAAGGAATATTTTTTTTATCTGCATATTTAAACTGCTTATCCATCTTCACTTTTTCAGGATATAATTCACAGGCAATATTATTATCTCTTAAAATATTCATCTGCTGTAGTGCAACCGCCACCTCATTATCACCAAGGTTAAAAAATATTGCTTTCGTTTTTGAAGCAATATTTTCAGGAAATAAATTCAATTCTTCCATTACATCATATATTCTATCAATCCCAAAACTAATACCCACCCCGGCAATATTAGGTACACCAAATAATCCGGTTAAATTATCGTACCTACCACCACCACCTATGCTACCCATTTTAACTGTTGCAGGTCCTTTAGCTTCAAAAATAATTCCTGTGTAATAATTTAATCCCCGTGCTAGAGTAAAGTCAACGCTTAAATGTGCATTCCCACCATTTGCCATCACATATTTCAATTCTTCAATTCCTTTTTTTCCTGTTTCGTTGTCTTCAAATAAATTTTCAATTGCAATAATTTTTTCTTCATTGCTCCCATTTATATGTAGGTATTTTTCAATAATCTCAATATCATTTTCAGCAATACCCCGTCCGCTCAATTCTTCTTTTACTTTATCTAATCCTATTTTATCCAGCTTATCAATAGCAATTGTTATATCCATCATTTTTTCTGCACCACCTGCTATTTCTGCCAATGCTGCTAATATTTTTCTGCTGTTTATTTTTAGTTCATAATCAGCTAAACCAAGTTGCACAAAACATCTGTGATAAATTCCACATAACTCTACTTCATTTATTAAACTAGTACTTCCAACCACATCTGCATCACATTGTGTAAACTCACGGTAGCGCCCACGCTGCGGTCTATCTGCACGCCATACCGGCTGCATTTGGTAGCGCCTGTAAGGCATGGTAAGTGTATTTGCATTTATTGCTACAAAGCGTGCAAAAGGAATGGTGAGGTCATATTTTAAAGCTCTTTCAGTAAGCGCTGCAGTATTTTTCCCTTCCATTAATTTTGCAAAACCATCAGTAGCTTTCTCAATATTTTTGGGATCGTTCAATCCATTATTTAATACTTTAAAAATTAATTTATCTCCTTCATCGCCATATTTACCCATCAACGTTTCAAGGTTTTCCATGGCAGGTGTTTCCAGAGGTTCAAACCCATACAATTCAAAAACAGAACGGATGCTGTTTAAAATAAAATTCCTTTTATATACAACTGCTGCAGCAAAATCTCTTGTACCCTGTGGTAAACTCGGTTTGGTCATTATTATCTTTTAATTTTTATTTTTAGCATTTGCAATAATAACATCACATGTTTTTTTAATCAAATCGTATACTTCTGTGTAACCATCTTCTTCGCCATACCATGGGTCAGGCACATCATTATTTTTGCCTGGGTACAATTCATTCAAAAAAAAATCGATTTTATTTTCATCATAATTTTTGCCTGCAATTCTTTTTACGTCTCTCAAAACATCTTCTGCCATCACATATATTTTATCAAAATTATCAAAGTCTTCTGCAGTAAATTTTCTGCTTATCTGGTTGCAAATATTTACACCATTTTGCTTTGCTACTTTTTGACTTAAATAATGAGGCGCTTCGCCTGTATGCAAGCCGTTAGTACCTGCACTTTCCACGCTCCAATTAAATCCTGCTTCATCAGCCTTATGTTGTAAAATACCTTCTGCCAATGGGCTTCTGCAAATATTGCCTAGGCAAACCATCAAAATCTTCATTGCGCAAATATAATTATGATAAATTAACGGTATAATATGTTTTTACAAACGGAAAAAATGAAATTTTTATGGTAAAAGTTTGGGTGCCATCAAATATTTTTTCCCTTGTTCAGGAGTAGTTAGTGATGTTAGCAGAAGTCCACACAACCTCCCTTGGCATCTTTCTGTGGGATACATGCTTCAATCGTTCCGCTCTAAGCAATAAATTGTTTTCAACATTTATTGTGGAATAGAAGAAACTTTACAACGTTTAAATTCTATTTATGAGCTGGTTTTATTAAAAACGCTTCTACAAAAAATGAATGTTTATTTATGACGCCCATTTAAAGTACAATTCCATTTATAGAAATATGCTTTTCTTATTGAACTCCTATTAAAGCATAACAAAATTCTTAAGTACTAAAACAGTATTAATTTGAAAATGAAATGTAACTTATCCAAATTGTTGAACAGTATCCTCGGTTTCAAGTTTTATATTTGGTATCTGTAAGAAAATAAGCCTAAAAAATATTAGCCATAAAAAAACCCTTATGTAATAAAACATAAGGGTTAATTTAATAAATATGGCAACTACCTACTCTCCCACATTGTTGTGCAGTACCATCGGCCATGAGGGGCTTAACTTCTCTGTTCGGTATGGGAAGAGGTGAACACCCTCGGCAAAATCACCATAAAAAGGTCATTCGCTGAGCGA
>JANPIF010000197.1:0-2095 GCA_031424845.1 Ferruginibacter sp. | reverse complement strand
TGGATACCTGGCTGTTTAACACCTACGGAAATAGGTTTGGCAGAAAACAATGGTGCATCTATTGTGAAAATATTCCCATGCAGTGAGGCTAGCCCAGGCTTTATAAAAACAATGCAGGAGATTTTTTCATCTATGCAATTTATACCTACAGGCGGTGTGGATGCTACAAAGGAAAGCATAGAAAGTTGGTTTAAAGTAGGAGTTGTTGCTGTAGGCTTGGGTAGTAAATTAATAAGTAAAGAAATGATTGTTGAAAATAATTTTTCCCAGTTATCTGGTAAAGTAAAAGAAGTGCTTTCCATTATTGAAAAAATAAAACTACCTGCATAATATTATGGCTAATACTAAAATGAGTAATTACCGATGGACAATTTGTAGCTTATTGTTTTTTGCAACAACCATTAATTATCTTGATAGACAAGTTCTTTCTCTTACCTGGAAAGATTTTTTAGTGCCAGAATTTCATTGGACTAACAATGACTATGGCACCATCACTTCCATATTTTCTTTAGCCTATGCTTTTTCCATGTTACTTGCCGGCAAGTTTGTAGATTGGATGGATACTAAAAAAGGTTTTCTTTGGGCAATTGGAATTTGGTCAATTGGTGCATGCCTACATGCGTTTTGTGGTATTGTAGCATCTGGCATAATTACCGATAATTGGTTGGTAGGTTTTAAAGGTGCAAAAGATATATTAAGTACAGTAAGTAATGTTGCAAAAGTAACCTCAGTGAGTGTTACATTATTTGTGTTTGCACGCATTGTTTTGGCACTTGGTGAGGCTGGTAATTTTCCTGCCGCTATTAAAGCCACAGCAGAATATTTTCCAAAAAAAGCAAGAGGTTTTGCTACAAGCATATTTAATGCAGGCGCTACCGTCGGTGCTTTAGCTGCACCACTTTCCATTCCTTTTATTGCAAAAGCGTATGGTTGGGAAATGGCATTTATAATTATTGGAGCACTCGGATTTTTGTGGATGGGTTTTTGGCTTTTTTTATATAAAAAACCTAACGTTAACCCTAAAGTAAATAAAGAAGAGTTGGCATATATTCATCAAGATGATGTTCAGGAAAATTCGAACCAGCAGATTCATCAACAAAAAATTACCTTACGGCAAGCATTTTCTTATAAGCAAACCTGGGCTTTTGCTGTAGGTAAATTTATGACTGATGGGGTATGGTGGTTTTTCTTATTTTGGACACCGGCATATTTAAGTTCAGTATTTAATTTAAATTCTACACAAAGCGCTCCCCAGATATTTGTATTGTATTTAATAACACTGCTTTCAATTATTGGTGGTTGGTTACCAACTTATTTTGTGGAGAAAAAAGGTATGAATCCTTATGCAGGTAGAATGAGAGCAATGCTCATTTTTGCATTTTTTCCATTACTAACTTTGCTGGCTCAACCTTTAGGATATATTTCTGTTTGGGTACCTGTAATTATAATTGGAATTGCTGGTGCTGCACACCAATCATGGAGTGCTAATATTTTTTCAACGGTGGGAGATATGTTTCCAAAATCTGCTATTGCCACTATAACTGGTATTGGGGGTATGGCGGGTGGTATTGGTTCTTTTTTAATAAATAAAGGGTCGGGAAAATTATTCGATTATGCCACAGATTCAAACATGTCGTTTATGGGCTTTGAAGGAATAAAAGCAGGATATTTTATAATATTTTCTATTTGTGCAGTAGCTTATTTAATTGGCTGGGTTATTATGAAGGCGCTCGTTCCTAAAATGAAAATGGTTGAATTATAATTTCCCCTTTGTTTATTATATTTTTCTAATGAAATTTTATTGATCTCTATAAAAAAAGGTACTCATTAATAATGCAATCTTAAATTATATACTTACAAATACAATAAATTGTAAACCTGATACACTTTTTTCCCGATTTGTAAAATTTATTACCTAATTACATTTACCTCACCTATAATATTGATTATAAACTGATTTGGCACAATAACTGCTAAAACATTATTGGTTTTTCATAGGATATTGGATTAAATCGGGACTAAATATATATTTGGTCCCCTTTTATTATATCCCCTTCTTATCTTCAAAAATTGTTTTTTCATAAGTTGTATTATT
>JANPIF010000196.1:0-20270 GCA_031424845.1 Ferruginibacter sp. | reverse complement strand
ATGGCGTACAGGTAGAAAATGCATTATCTGTTATTTCACCACAAGATATTCAATCAATCGATGTATTAAAAGATGCATCAACAACTGCTATTTATGGTGCAAGGGGTGCAAATGGCGTTATAATAATCACTACAAAACCAGGACGTGCAGGTAAAACTACCGTAACATATAATGGTGCTTATGGCTCAAGGTCATTGCCTAAAAAAATGGAAGTGTTAAGCCCTTATGATTTTGTAGTATGGCAGTGGGAAAGAACAAGAGGTGTAGCAGTAGATAGTTCAAGCTTTGCAAAAACATATGGCACTACTTGGGATACATTGAGTAATTATAAAAATATAAAAGCCATTAACTGGCAAGATGAAGTGTTTGGTAGAAATGCAACCTACCAAAATCACAACGTATCTGTAAATGGCGGTAACCAGGCTACCACATTCAATTTAAGTTTAACAGCAAACAGAGAAGATGGTATATTATTAGAATCTGGCTTCGATAGAAATTTGGTAAATTTTAAATTAGACCATAAAATTTCTGATAAATTTAAAATGGGCATGACGGCTCGCTATCTTGATCAAACTGTACGAGGAGCTGGTACAACCAATAGTGGAACTAGAACAACTAACCGTTTACGTAGTACTATAAATTATCGCCCATTTGAAATTGCTGCTACCGGTGGTGGTATTGATGATTTTGATGAAGCTTATTTTTTAGCATCGGCAGGTGCTACAAATCCTGTTATTCTTACAAAAGCAGAATATAGAAAACAATTTACAAAAGCTACATATTTAAGTGGGTATTTAAATTACAATGTAACGAAGCATTTTACTTTTCGCAGTACTTTTGGTTTTGATAATGCAGTTACTGAACAGGATTTATTTTTTAGTAAAATAACCGGTACTGCACGTAATGCAGCATCATTGCCTGTAGCATCTATAGGTGAACAAAACAATAGAAGCTTAACAATTTCTAATACTTTACAATATTCATTAAATAATTTTAAGAAGCATCACAACATTACATTATTAGCAGGGCAAGAGGTTGTAGATGTAAGAGTGAAAAATACTTTTTTTCAAACAAATTTTTTCCCAGCAGATATTACTCCAGAAAAGGCTTTGGCAAATATGGGCTTGGGTTCTGCGCCTCCAGGGTCAACACAGCCATTACCTTCGAGTTTTATAAATCCACATAGCCGCATTGCATCTTTTTTTGGCAGACTTAACTATGCATATGATGATAAATATCTTGCTACTTTTAACATGCGTTCAGATAGATCTTCAAAGTTTTCCCCGGTGAATGGTAGTTTAAATTTCCCTTCTGCATCATTTGCATGGCGCTTTTCAAAAGAAAAATTCTTTAAAAATATTAAGTGGTTAAGTGATGGTAAATTAAGATATGGTTATGGCGCCGTTGGTAATAATCGTATAAGTGATTTGCTTTATTTACAATTATATGGTGTTACGGGTCAGTATGCAATCAATCATTCTATTTTGCCGGGTTTTGCACCAACATCATTATCAAATCCGAATTTAAGATGGGAAGAAAACATATCAAGTAATTTTGGTGTTGATCTTACTTTTCTTAATAATAAGTTGCAGTTTACTATGGATATTTATAAAAACTCTGCAAAAAATTTGTTGCTTGATGTAGCAATTCCGCCTACAACAGGTTACACAAGCCAAATTCAGAATATAGGAGCTACATCAAATAGAGGTGTGGAGTTACAGCTAAGTGCTACACCTTTTGCAAAGAAAAATTTTAGTTGGACATCTAATTTTAATATTGCCTTTAATAAAAACACTGTAGAAAATTTAGGAGGACCAACACAACTTGAAAGAAATTCAAACTGGCAAGGCAGTGATGGTATTCCAGATTACTTGGTAAAAGTTGGTCAGCCTACGGGCTTGATGTATGGCTTTCAAACTGATGGCTTTTACAAAATTGATGATTTTAATTACAACCCTATAACTCAGGTTTACACCATTAAACCGGGCATTCCTACCACAACAATAAACGGCTCACCACAACCCGGTGTACTTAAATGGAAAGACACTAATGGCGACGGAATTATTTCTCCAGATGACAGATCCATCATTGGAAATGCAAATGCCAAATTTACCGGCGGTTGGAACAACCAGTTTGCTTACAAGAATTTTGATGTAAGTGTTTTTGTAAATTTTGTATATGGTAATGATATTTATAATGCAAATAAAGTAGAGTGGACAGATGGTTCATTTTTAAACTTAAATATGCTTAACATTACTAAAGATAGATGGACTAACATAAATGCATCTGGGCAAGTAGTGAAGGATCCTGTAGAATTGGCTGCATTAAATGCTAATGCAAAAATATGGACTCCAGTTCGTACACAACGTTGGTGGCTGCACTCTTGGGCTATTGAAGATGGTTCATATTTAAGATTTAATAACCTAACATTGGGTTATACTTTACCTAAAAAAATAAGTATGAAAGCTAAAATGTCGAGCTTTAGGGTGTACGCAACCGTAAATAATTTAGGTACTATTACTAACTATACTGGCTACGATCCTGATGTTACTGCAAGAAGATCTGATCCACTTACACCTGGGGTAGATTTTGCAGCATATCCGAGATCGAGAACATGGATATTTGGCGTAAACGTTTCTTTCTAAAAAAATTAAATATAGTTGTATGAAAAATAATATTTTTAAATCGGGTTTCATAATTGCAATATTATTTGTTGCCATTGGTTTTAATAGTTGCAAAAAGTTTACTGAAGTAGAGCCTGTATCTCAGTTTAGTATTAAAGATGCATTTTCAGATGCATCAAATGCCACCACAGCACTTATTGGTGTTTATGATGAATTACAGGGAGATAATGGATATGGCATTCGTATAAGTATGTACTACCCATACGATACTGATGAAGGAATTGTATCTGGCAATATTGATAATGGTAGGAGAGGAGTTGGTCGTTATCAATTACTGTTGAGTAATGCAGAGATTGCTAATCCATTTCGCCAGTTGTACCGTGGCTTGGAAAAAGCAAATTTATGTATAGAACAAATTCCATTGATGCCACAATACAGTACCGGCAGTGCTTCAGAGCAAACAATACTAAAGCGTTTACATGGAGAAGCACTTACTTTAAGAGCACAATTTTTGTTTGAATTAATTAGAAACTGGGGCGATGTTCCAGCTCCAATGATACCTTCGTACAAACAAACAGATTTATTTATACCTTCTACAAACAGAGATTCTACTTACGATAAAATATTAGCAGATTTAGCCATAGCAAAAGATCTTGTACCATGGAGGTTAGATGCCGGTACGAGAAATGAGCGTATTACAAAAGGTGCAGTAAAAGCATTGCGAGCAAAAATTGCATTGTTTAGAGGTGGATACTCTCTTAGGTCTGCAGCCGGTGGTGCAGGATTAGGTACTATGGAACGTAGAGCAGATTATCTTACTTATTATGCTATTGCAAAACAGGAATGTGCAGATATAATGAATAATAGAATTCAGCATAACCTAAATCCAAATTTTGAAAATGTATGGAGAAATGTAACTTCTTTTATTTACGATCCTCAGGGAGAATTAATTTTTGAAGTAGGTGCCGGTGGTGGCAATTCTACAAGTGATAGCCGTATGGGGAATTATGATGGACCTTCTTTAAATAATGCCTCTCGTTATGGTGCAGGTGGCGGTGGTATACAAATGTTACCAAACTATTTTTATGCATTTGATTCTGTAGATACAAGAAGAGATGTAACCATTACTCATTTTGCTGTAAACACTGCTTCTAATATAAAAAGTCAAAGGCGCTTGGGAGAATTAAATACCGGAAAGTACAGAAGAGATTGGCGGGTACCTTTATTGCCAGGTACTGCACTGAATCCAGGATATAACTGGTGTATGATCCGTTTTTCGGATGTATTATTAATGTATGCTGAAGCCACCAACGAATTAAATAATGGTCCGGATGCTGCTGCAATATCAGCATTTGAAGAAGTAAGAAAAAGAGCATTCAGAGGAAACACAAGTTTAATTGGAGTTACTCCGACTTCAAAATCCGGCTTCTTCGATGCTATTGTAAATGAAAGATTTTTAGAGTTTGGGCATGAAGGTATTCGCAAATATGATTTATTGAGATGGAATTTACTAAGCACAAAAATAGCAGAGGCAAGAACTAAAATTCAGCAAATAAGTACAAGAACAGGCCCTTATATAAATGTGCCACAATACATATATTATAAAAATGTAGGTGAGGAAATTACTTACTACACCGCTGCAGATAGCGTAAATGGCAAACCATTTTGGAGACCAACACAAGTGCCGCCAGCAACGGCTATTGGTACTTCTCCGGCTTCAGGTGCGGCCGCCATTAAATGGGTAAGAACAGACTGGGCGCAACATGTTACTGCTAATGTAATTGATGTGGATGGTACAGGTACAAAACCTTTATGGCTTGCTATGGCATTTTATTTTACCCCTGGCAAAAATGAATTGTTGCCTTTAGATCAAGCCACACTTTCTGCTTATCAAGGAAAATTAAAACAGAACCCTGGTTACTAATAATATCAAAATTTATTAAAAAGCTGCTGCTCCTGCAGCGGCTTTTTTTCAACCATAAAAGTTGCAAATTGAAAAAATATATTTATCAAATAATTTTTTTCTGTTTATTCTTTTCTAGTGGGTTAGCCCAATCATTGGCTGGCTTTACAAATGAAAGAGATACTTCTTTTACAACATACAGTGCATGGCTTTCTGCAAAAAAGAAATACCCCCAAATTGAAATTGTAGAACAAATTAAATCTTCCTCCATTGCAGAAAATAAAAATATCATTTATAAAAATGTAGGAGATAGAAAATTATTGTTAGATATTTTTAGTTTAAAACGAAAACCAAAAAAAAAGCAGATCCCCATAATGATTATACATGGCGGAGGTTGGCGCTCAGGTGATAGAACACAACATTTTCCCTTAGCCCAATCATTGGCTTTGCACAATTATGTGTGCATTACGGTGGAGTACAGGTTATCTACAGAAGCGCTCTATCCTGCTGCTGTTTATGATATAAATGATGCGTTAAAATGGGTTAAAAAAAATGCAGGTACATACAATATTGATACTTCCAAAATAACTATTTTAGGCTTTTCTGCAGGTGGTGAGTTGGCTGCTTACATTGGTACTACAAATAACAATCCTGCTGATGCTGTCCATAATGGCCTTGAAAAAAATACCATTAAATCGATTATTGATATTGATGGTACCCTATCTTTTGTACACCCCGAAAGTGGAGAAGGAGATGACAGCAAAAAGAAATCTGCCGCTACATTATGGTTTGGTTTTTCAAAAAAGGATAATCCAGATTTATGGAAACAGGCATCACCATTAACTTATGCATCTGCGTTTACGCCACCCACACTTTTTATAAATAGTTCAGTAGAAAGAATGCATGCCGGCCGAGAAGATTATATCAAAATTTTAAACAACAATAATATTTATGCGGAAGTAAAAACATTTGAAAATTCACCCCATACATTTTGTTTGTTTCACCCATGGTTTGAACCAACAGTAAAATATATAGATGATTTTTTAAAAAAGGTTTTTAAAATAAAAATTAAAAATAGCAAGGGTTAATTCTTAGACTGTTTTGTAGATCATTGCTGAAAATTTAAACAGATAAGAAAGTAAAATGATTGAAAATTTAAGCATACCTATAAATAAACAATAGCATCAGTTTAATTACAATTTAAAAATTATGCAAAGAAGAAACTTTATAAAAAATAGTACGATCCTTGCCTCTGGTATTATGCTTTCGCAAGATGTTTTGGCAGCTGCAAAACCATTTGCTGCTAAGAAAAGAATAGCTTTAGTAGGCACTGGTCATAGAGGTACTGGCTTTTGGGGCAAAAATATACAAGCCAATTATAATGATGTAATAGAGTTTGTTGGTCTCTGCGATATTAATGTTGGGAGAGTAGCTTTTGCTAAAAACCGCATTGGAGTTAGCTGTCCTGTGTTTATCAATTTTGAGGAGATGATGAATACAGTAAAACCCGAAATTGTAATTGTAACCACAGTAGATGCTACGCATGATCAATTTATTATAAAGGCAATGGAAATGGGGGCTGATGTAATTACAGAAAAACCCATGACCACCGATGAAATAAAATGCCAGGCAATTTTAGATGCAGAAAAAAGAACCGGTAAAAAAATTATCGTAGCATTTAATTATCGGCATGGGAAGCATATGATAAAGGTTAAAGAATTACTTGCCAATAAGAGAATTGGTAATGTAACTTCTGTCGATTTTAATTGGATGCTCAATGTGCACCATGGTGCAGACTATTTTAGAAGGTGGCATGCTATTACCTCAAAAAGCGGTTCACTATGGGTACACAAAGCAACCCATCATTTCGATTTAATAAATTGGTGGTTAGATTCTGAACCTGTGGAAGTAATGGCTTACGGCTCCTTAGATCATTATGGAAAAAACAATGCCTTTAGAGGTACTTCTTGCAGAGGGTGTGAACATAAGCCCATTTGCAAATTTCATATTGATATTACAAAAGATGAATGGCTAAATAGTTTATACGTAAAAAATGAACAGCACGATGGTTATTTAAGAGATGGATGTGTATGGCGGAATGAGATTGATATTTTTGATAAAATGAGTGCACAAATTATTTATGCAAATGGCGTAACTGTAAACTATAGCCTAACTGCATATTCGCCCTACGAAGGTTGGCGTATTACCTTCAATGGTATGAAAGGGAGAATGGAAACCTGGCAAGATATACCCTACATAAATAAACAAACTGTAAGTGAAAAAGATAAGCACGCTTTGGAAATGCAAGAAACAAAAGCAGGAGAGATTGAAGAATTTAATAGTGTGATGGTAATGGACAATTTTTCTGAAAAACCAGAGATAATTAAAGTACCAATTGTAAAAACAGGGCATGGTGGTGGAGATAAGGGTTTGCATGATAAAATATTTCGGAACCCCACAAATGAAAATCCTTACAATATTATGGCGGGTACCCGAGATGGTGCTATGTCCATTTTAATTGGCATAGCCGCACGAAAAAGTATTCAACAAAAAAGACCCATTAAAATTTCGGAACTAACTGATCTGGTACCAATGGCAGTGCGGCAAAAAAACAGCATATAATAGAACAAAGTTTTATTTTTAAAAAAATGAAAATGGTTATCCAATAAAAATAAATCAGGTGAAAAAAATATTTCTGTTCAGTTTATTGTCATTCTTTATTTGTACAAATCTTTTAGCACAAACCGCTAACCCACAGCAATACAAATATATTTTTACTGTAGCAAAAGATGGTACAGGTAATTATACCTTTATTCAGGATGCTATAGATGCTATGCGTGCCTATCCTTTAGCGGCAATAACTTTGTATATAAAAAATGGAATCTATAATGAAAAAATAGAAGTGACTGCCAACAATACAGATGTGACTTTTATTGGAGAAAATGTGGACAGTACTATTATTGTTTTTAATGATTATTCTGGCAAAGGAAAGCATACAACATTTACATCTTACACTGCAAAAATTTCGGGAAATCGTTTTAAGGCAGAAAATATTACTTTCTCCAACAATGCTGGTACGGTAGGCCAGGCGCTGGCATTGTATGTAGATGCTGATAAAGCTATTTTTAAAAACTGTAAATTTCTTGGTAATCAAGATACCATTTTTGCAAGCGGAGAAAATGCAAGACAACTCTTTACAAATTGTTACATAGAAGGTACAACCGATTTTATTTTTGGCCCTGCTACGGCAGTATTTCAAAACTGTACCATACGCTGCAAAACAAATTCATTTATTACCGCAGCCAATACGCCCAAAGGAAATAAATATGGATTTGTATTTTTAGATTGTAAAATAATTGCTGATACAAATGTTACAAAATTGTACTTGGGACGGCCATGGCGAGCATTTGCTAAGACCGTTTTTATTAGATGCGAATTACCCAAAGCCATTGTACCGGAAGGCTGGAATAATTGGAGCAATGTAGAAAATGAGAAAACAGTTTTTTACGCAGAATATATTAATAAAGGGGAGGGAGCCAATTTTACGAAAAGGGTAAGTTGGAGTAGGCAGTTAAGCAATAAAGAAGCACAACAATACAGCTTGTCAAGTATTTTTGGATTATCCAATGAAGCTGATGTTTTTTTCAACGGCCATAAAACGACCACATCATTTAATTACGCAGCATTTACCAATAAGGCAGCTCAAATAATTCCATTGTATAAGAATGAGGTGCCAAATAACAAACCTGCACCCAACAAAGAAAATTCAAATACAAAAGATAATGTAAACCGTATTGCAAAAGTAAGTTTGCCTACACTTACTATTTATAAACCTGCAAAATCAAATGGAAAAGCAATAATTATTTGCCCAGGTGGAGGATATTCAGTTTTAGCATTTGATAAAGAAGGCACAAGGGTTGCAGAAGAATTAAACCGCTGGGGCATAACTGCATTTGTTTTAAAATATCGCTTGCCGGATGATACCACCAACGTAAATAAAAGCTTAGCACCATTGCAAGATGCTCAACAAGCTATTCGTATAGTGAGGCAAAATGCTAAAGAATGGGGCATTACCAAAAATAAGATTGGCATTATGGGTTTCTCTGCGGGTGGCCATGTAGCAGCTAGCGCAGCCACACATTTTAAATTTATCGCAGATAAAAATAATGTTGATACTACTTCTGTTCGTCCAGACTTTGCAGTTTTAATTTATCCGGTAATAAGTTTTGACAGCACTATTACACACAAAGGTTCCAGAAATAATTTAGTTGGTAAAAATGCTGATGCTACACAAATAAATTTCTTTAGTGCAGATATGCAGGTAAGTAAAGAAACACCTCCTTCCTTTTTAATTCATGCAGGTGATGATGCATCGGTACCTGTGGAAAATACACTGAGGTATTATCAGGCATGTATAAAACATAAAGTACCTGTTGAAATGCATATGTATCAAAATGGTGGTCATGGTTTTGGATTGAATAACAAAACCACTGATGATAATTGGATGGAAAGATTAAAAAATTGGTTGGGGAAATTATAGCCTTTGATTTATGAGTATAACTTAAAAATATTAATTAGATAAAGTAGCAAATGCTTAAATAAATACAATGAGAAAAAAGTATTATTATATTTTATATGCCATTAATTTAATAGTATTTATTTTTTTATGCCATCAATCTTTTGCACAGCAAAAAAATAGTATTTCTAAGGTATGGGTTTCCGATAATAATAATGGGACGTACAATAATCCAATCATACATGCAGATTATTCTGACCCTGATGCTATAAGAGTGGGTGAAGATTATTACATGATTTCTTCCAGTTTCACACAAGTGCCGGGTTTACCAATTTTACATTCGACAGATTTAGTAAACTGGAAATTAATTGGACATGCATTAAAAAAATTAACTCCCGAAAATCATTTTTCCACTGTGCACCATGGCGGCGGTGTGTGGGCACCAAGCATTCGTTTTCACAACAATGAATTTTACATCTATTATCCTGATCCTGATTTTGGAATTTACCTTATCAAAGCAAAGAATATTTCCGGCCCCTGGAGCGAACCCATTTTAGTACAAGAAGGCAAGGGTTTGATAGACCCTTGTCCTTTGTGGGATGATGATGGCAAAGTTTATCTAGTGCATGCGTATGCAGGTAGCCGTGCAGGTTTTAAATCAATCATTGTAATTAAAGAACTAAATACAGAAGGTACACAAATTATTAGTGATGCAGTAATGATTTATGACGGGCATAAAAATGATGCTACCATTGAAGGGCCAAAATTTTACAAAAGAAATAATTGGTATTATGTTTTAGCACCTGCTGGTGGAGTTGCTACTGGTTGGCAAGTTGTATTGCGGAGCAAAAGCGTATTTGGTCCCTACGAAAGAAAAATTGTGTTAGACCAAGGAACAACTTCAGTAAATGGACCTCACCAAGGTGCATGGGTTCAAACTCAAAAAGGTGAAGATTGGTTTTTACATTTTCAAGATATTGATGCCTATGGCAGGGTAGTGCATTTGCAACCTATGAAATGGATAAATGATTGGCCTGTTATTGGAAATGATAAGGATAAGGATGGAAAAGGAGAACCGGTTTTAATGTATAAAAAACCTTCTGTTGATAAAATATATCAAATTGAAACTGTAGCCGAAAGTGATGAGTTTAATTCAACAAAATTGGGTTTGCAATGGCAATGGCAAGCTAATCCAAAAGAAGGCTGGGCATTTCCAACAGCGGATGGTTTTTTGAGGATGTTTGCTGTATTCCAACCTGACAGTTTAAAAAATTCATTTTACCTACCTAATATTTTTGCACAAAAATTTCCTGCACCCGCATTTACTGTTACTACAAAGTTTTCTCTACAACTAAAACAGGTTGGAGATAAGTTTGGTCTTATTGTAGTTGGGTTAGATGTGGCAAACATTTCTGTAATAAAAAGAGAAGATGCAAATTATATTTCTTTTGCCAGTTGTGAAAATGCAGAGAAAGGAAATGCTGAAATAATTACTGACATAGAAAAGTTGAGAGATGATAAAAATATTTATCTAAAGGTGAAAGTTTTAGATAAAGGTTTGTGCGAATTTAGTTACAGCAACGATGGGAACATTTTTAAAACAATTGAAAAGAAATTTACAGCAAAGCAAGGAAAATGGGTTGGTGCAAGGGTAGGCTTATTTGCAAGCAGCAATAAAAAAACCAACGATAATGGTTATGCAGATGTTGACTGGTTTAGAATAGAAAAGTAATAATTTATAATAAATAGAAACTTATGAAATACATATTTAAGGTCATGTTGTTATGCATTATTATTTGTCTGCCCATTGTTTTATTTGCCCAAAGCAAACAACAAATACAGGTGGAAGAAAAAGTAGAGCAGTTAAGAAAAGCTATGATCAATGGTGATTCCATTATGTTGGATAAATTAACTTCTGAAAATTTGCTGTACAGGCATTCAGGCGGTCATTTTGACGACAAAAAAGAATTTATACAAAAGATATCAAGTGGTAATAGTGATTTTGTAACAATCGATTTGTTAGACCAGAAATTTTCAGTTGTAAATAAAAAAATGGTCATTGTTTACCACACATTAGAAGCCAAAACGAATGATAATGGCAAACCGGCTAACGTGAATTTGTATGTAATGTTGGTTTGGGAAAAGCAACAGGGTAATTGGAGATTAGTAGCAAGGCAAGCCGCTAAAAAAGTATAATATAAACACAAAAATTAATGGACAACGTTATCGGGAACGTTTGCGCAAATAAAAGCATTTAAATAGTGTTTTCATAAACGTTTTAATGGTAAAATTGAGGGGTTATTGCTACTAATAACCTACGCATAAATATTTCTCAAGTCAAAACAAGAACATAAACAAAACCGAAAAAATAACAGATGAAAAAATATTTAATGATGTTGCTTGTTGTTGTTAGTGGTTTCGCTTTTGTGGTTTCGGAAAATGAGCCTACAATTTATTTAATTGGTGATAGTACTTGCGCCAATAAACCAACAGATGATAATCCTGAAAGAGGCTGGGGGCAAATTATTTCAAATTATTTTACCAAAGAGATAAACATACAAAACCACGCAATAAATGGTAGAAGTACAAAAAGCTTTATTAAAGAACACAGATGGGATACTGTAATGAGCAAATTACACTCGGGTGATTATGTAATGATACAGTTTGGGCACAACGATTCAAAAACTGATGATAGCATTCGCTCTGCACCTGCCCATACATTATACAAAGAGAATTTAATTCGATTTGTAAATGATGTTAGAAAAAAGGGTGCTAACCCAATTTTATTGACACCAGTAATGCGTAGGAAATTTGATCAGCAAGGGACTTTTGTTGATCAACATGGAGATTATCCTGCTGTAGTAAAAGAAGTAGCTACTTTAATGAATGTGCCATTAATTGATTTACATAAAAGTAGTGAGGCGTTAATTGTGAATGAAGGTGTAGAAAACAGCAGACGATTGTTTTTAAACATTCCCAAAAATCATTTTAAAAATTATAAAGGCAAAGAAGAAGACAATACACATTTTAGTGAATACGGTGCAGCATCCATGGCATCGTTGGTTTGCCAAAGTATTAAAGAACAAAATTTGTCCTTGGCTAAATATTTAGCACCATCAGATTTTAAAGAAAAATTTGCTTTTGAATTGCCTAAAATTTATGCTCCACATTTTAAAAGAGATACATTTAATATTTTAAATTTTGGGGCTATTGCTGATGGACTAACACTAAACTCCATTGCTATTAATAAAGCAATTGATGAATGTGCAAAGAAAGGTGGCGGTACAGTTTTAATACCAAGAGGAAGTTTTGTTACCGGCCCAATTATTCTGAAAAGCAATATCAATTTGCATATAGCAAAAGGTGCCTTTGTAATTTTCACAAAAGATTTTGATCAATATCCATTGGTGCGTTCATCGTTTGAAGGAGTGGATGCAGCAAGATGCCAATCTCCCTTGGTAGCAGAAAATTTAGAAAATATTGGAATAACCGGTGAAGGAGTAATGAATGGAAACGGATTTTACTGGCGACCAATAAAAAAAGATAAACTTACTGAAAGTCAATGGCAGGCTCATAAAAGAAATTATGGAGGTGTTATTGCTGCAGATGGTAAAACATGGTACAGTTCGCCAAAAGCTCTTAAGGCTGCACTCACCAATAATATTGGAAAATTAACTGTAGGAAAAACTTTAAAAGATTTTGAAGATGTGAAAGATTACATGCGACCAAACATGATTCGTATTTCGCAATGTAAAAATATTTTAATAGAAGGAATAACATTTGAAAACTCACCTGCTTGGACCACACACATAACTATGAGTGAGCACATAACGGTTCGTAATTTGAAAGTAAAAAATATTTGGTATGGTGCTAATACAGATGCTATAGATTTAGAAAGCTGCAAAAATGCTTTGTTGGAAGATTGCAATTTTGATACAGGCGATGACGGCATAACCATAAAAAGTGGTAGAGATGCTGATGGCAGAAAAAGAGGAATGCCCACAAAAGATGTGATTGTAAAAAACTGTGTTGTATATCATGCACATGGTGGTTTTGTGGTAGGTAGTGAAATGAGCGGCGGTGTAAATAATATGTTTGTAAGCAATTGTACTTTTATTGGAAGCGATATTGGGTTGCGTTTTAAAACCACCCGTGGCCGTGGCGGAATGGTAGAAAATATTTATGTGAACAATATAAATATGAAAGATATTCCTGCAGAGGCCATTTTGTTTGATATGTATTACATGGCAAAAGACCCGGTTGTTTTAGCAGGTGAAAAAAGAGAGCCTCCTGTTGTAGAATTTAAACCTGTTGATGAAACAACTCCTCAATTTCAAAATTTTTATTTTAGAAATATAACCTGCAATGGTGCTGCTAAAGGAATTTTTGTAAGAGGGATACCTGAAATGAAAATAAAAAATATTTTAATTGAGAATGCTGTGATACAGGCAGATGAAGGGATTGACATACAAGAGGCAAGTAATATTACATTGAACAATGTTACGATGCTTAGCAAAAATACCAATCCGGTAGCTTATATTTTGAATAGTGATAACATAACGATTAATAATCTACAATATAAAGACAGTTCTGATGTGTTAGCAATGGTGCAAGGCGACAGAACAAAAGCAATAAATATTTTAAACACAAATACATCAAAAGCTAAACAAAAATTGAAAGCAGGTTTTGGTGTAACAGATGCGGTGGTGAATTGGGCGGTGCCGATAGTTGTAGAAGGGAAAAAGAAGAAGGGGAAAAAATAGAGGGAAGAAATTTAAATGTCATTTGAGTAAGATTTTATTTCATCGAATTGGTAAATGGTTAGTATTTATTGTAATGTCAGGGTGAGCTTGTCGAACCCGATGCATAATAATAAACACGCCTTCGACAAGCTCAGGCTGACTATTTAATAGTTCGAACGTGAAAATATTCGCATCAATAAATATGTTTCGATAAAAGATGAATTGAGATATAAAGATGAAATGTGCGACGCCACTGAAGATGATTGAAGGACAAAAGTTATTAAACAAAACACAATGAAGAAATTATTTATAATTTTTATTTTAATGCTAGCAATGCTGCAAAATAATTTTGCGCAGCAAATACCTCTGTCACAACAAATGGTAAACACTGCTATAAAATTGTGGCCTGATTCATTTGCAATTGGCGGTAAAAATGCACGCTGGAGTTATGACCAAGGCGTAATTTTAAAAGGTACTGAAGCGGTGTGGAAATTATATGGCAATGGTAAAAATTTTGATTACATACAACACAGCATGGATCATTATGTGCAAGAAGATGGCAGCATAAAAGATTACAAAAAGGATGAGTTTAATATTGATCATTTAAACAATGGTAAAGTTGTAATGCTGTTGTACAATGTTACAGGAAAAGAAAAATACAAAAAAGCGATTGACTTATTGAGAAGTCAATTAGACAAACATCCTAGAACGAAAGAAGGAAGTTTTTGGCATAAAAAAATATATCCCTGGCAAGTGTGGTTAGATGGGTTGTACATGGGGCAACCGTTTTATGCAGAGTATGCAAAATTGGCCTGCCAAGATTCAGTCTTCGATGATATAGCAAAGCAATTTATAAATATTGAACGCCATACCCGAGATGCCAATACGGGTTTATTGTATCATGGTTGGGATGAAAGTAAAGAGCAAAAATGGGCAAATAAAAAAACAGGTGCTTCGCCCCATTTTTGGGCAAGAGCATTGGGTTGGTATGGTGTGGCATTGGTAGATGTATTGGATCATTTTCCTGCTAATCATCCAGGCAAAGATTCAATTATTGGAATATTAAATCGTTTTGCAAAAGCGGTTACAAAAGTACAAGATGCTAAAAGCGGCGTGTGGTACGATATTGTTGACTTGCCAAATCGCTCACCAAATTATCTAGAATCTTCGGCAAGTAGTATGCTTGTTTATACATTGGCAAAAGCTGTTAGGCTTGATTATATTCCATCTTCTTATTTTAAAAATGCAAAAAAAGGATATGATGGTATTGTTAAAGAGTTTGTTGAAGTAGATGCAAATGGGCAAACAAATTTGAAAGGTACTGTTACCGTTTCAGGGCTGGGAGGTAATCCTTACCGTGATGGAAGTTTTGAATATTACATGAAAGAAAAAGTTATTACCAACGATGCAAAAGGTATGGGCGCTTTTATAATGTGTAGCGCAGAAATCGAAATGGCGGCTCTGCCAAAAATTGGAACCGGTAAAAAAGTAACGTTGGATTGTTTTTTTAACAATGAATGGCGAAAAAATTTATACGGTGTAAATGTACGTCGCCACTATACCTGGGATGATACAGAGAATGGAGGATTTAGTTTGTTTGGAGATATTTGGAAATCGTACGGTGCCACAATTGCAAGTTTAGATAAATCACCAACTGCTGCAAACTTAAAGGGAACAGGAGTTTATATTATGGTTGATCCTGATGGAAAAAAGGATAATAAAAATCCAAATTACATGAGTGAAACAGCGGCAACAGAAATTGCCAATTGGGTAAAAGCAGGTGGTGTACTTATTTTATTAACCAATGATAGCAACAATTGTGAATTGAAAAACTTTGCAACACTTACTAATAAGTTCGGAATAACTTTTACTGATAAAAGTAGAAATATGGTGAAGGCGTCTGAATTTGAAACTGGCGCAGTTTATAATAATAAGGGCAATGCCATTTTTAGTAGAACCAAAAAAATGTATTTAAAAGAAATAAGTGTGATAGATGTTAAAGCTCCTGCTAAAGCATTGATAAATCAAGATGGGGATGTGATGATGGCAACTGCAAAATTTGGCAAGGGTACTGTATTTGCTGTAGGCGACCCCTGGATATACAACGAATATTTGGATGGTAGAAAAATACCTGCGGAGTTTCAAAATTTTTCTGCAGCAAATGAATTGATAGTATGGGCATTAAAACAAGTAAAAAAATAAATTTGAAAACATTAAAAATTATAACAGTTTTTGTATTTGCATTTTTTGCAACTATACATCTTTTTGCGCAAGCAGAAATTGTTGTAGAGCAAAATGGCAAGGGTAATTTTAAAACAATACAGGAAGCCATAAATAGTTTATCAACAGATGATGGTAAAACACAACGAATCATATTTATAAAAAAAGGGACGTACAAGGAAAAAATTTTTATTGATAAAAATTTTATAACGCTGCGGGGAGAAGATCCTAAAAATACTATTGTAACCATTTCATTGGCTAGAGAAGAATGGCGTTGTGAAAACAAAGATGATTATGGTACTGCTACTATTAATTTAAAGGGTAATGATCTTACACTTGAGAATTTATCTTTCATAAATAGTTTTGGAAAAGATGCTAGAGTGGATAAAGAAATTGTTTGTACAAATGAAACTACTAAAACAAAAATTATAAAACCTACAGCCCACCAAATGGCATTGCGATCTTTTAGTACTACAAGATTAATTGTAAACAATTGTATTTTTAGAGCTTATGGTGGCGACACTGTAAGCCCATGGAATACAAAAGAAGGAATGTTTTATTTTAAGGATTGTGTAATGGAAGGTGGTGTAGATTTCTATTGCCCAAGAGGATGGGCATTAGCAGAAAACTGCACTTTTATTTGCCATAATAATAACGCAGCTATTTGGCATGATGGCAGCGATGTACAATCTTCTAAAACAGTATTGCTTAATTGTAATTTTATAGGAGATGATGGTTTTAAGTTGGGACGCTATCATAGAGATGCTCAGTTTTATTTACTCAATTGTTCTTTCCCTAAAAACATGGCAGATGCGGATATCTATTTGGTATCTACAGAAAATGTCTTAAAATGGGGAAGAAGAATATATTATTATAACTGTAAAACAAAAGGGGGAGATTATAGTTGGCATAAAAATAATTTGCCATCAAACTTTGGAATTAATGATTTTAATATTCCTTGGGTGTATGATTATAAATGGAACCCCACAGGTGTAAAAATTATTGCAGAAATAAAAAATGAAGATATCACTGTAAAAAATAATACTGATTCTATTGCGGAAAATATGTTGTTGTTTCAACGAAGCAATGGGGGATGGCCTAAGCATTTTAAATCTGTTGCCATAGATTACAAAACCACTTTAACTCCCGCAGAGCGGTTAGAAGTACAAAATGGATATGCTGGTGGTATAGATGCTACTATAGATAATAATGCCACTACAAAAGAAATTAAGTATTTGGCAAGTGCATATAAACTTTCAAAAGATAAAAGATATTTAACAGCAGCAGAAAAAGGGATTGAATATTTATTAAAGGCCCAATATCCCAATGGTGGTTGGCCACAATATTATCCTGACTTTAGCAGTTACCGAAGCCACATTACCTACAACGATAATGCAATGGTTAATGTATTAAATGTATTGGTAGATGTGTTGGAAGGAGTGAATGATTTGGAAGTGATCAATTTAAATTTTACAAATAGAATAGCCAATGCAGTACAGCGAGGAATAAGTTGTATTTTAAAAACACAAATTATTCAGAAAGGTATTTTAACTGCATGGTGTGCACAATATGATGCTAAAACATTGTTGCCGGTAAAGGCAAGAGCGTATGAATTACCATCGTTAAGCGGGCAGGAATCTGTAGGTATTTTACGGTTTTTAATGCGATTAGAAAATCCAAACATAGAAATGCAATCAGCCATTAATGCAGGCATACAATGGTTTGATAAAGTAAAAATTGTGGGGTATACAGTTGCAGAAATAAATGCACCTGGCTCAGTAAAAGGAAAAGATAGGGCGGTAGTGGCCGAGGCCGGAAATGTAATGTGGGCAAGGTTTATGGACTTAGAAACCAACGAACCATTTTTTAGTGGTAGAGATGGGCAAAGAAAAAACACGCTGGCTGAAGTGGAGTATGAAAGAAGAAACGGTTATGCCTGGTACGGTACTTGGCCCGCAAAATTAATTAATGAAGAATATCCAAAATGGTCTGCAAAATGGATAAAAAATAAATAGTAAACCCGAGGATATGATTTTATCAAAATTTACATTAAAGAATGTAGAAACAATTAATACCAAAAGCATACCTGACGGAATTTTTGAATTGCCAGAAAAAGTATTGCAGTTTGGTACAGGTGTTTTACTACGTGGCCTGCCAGATTATTTTATAGATAAAGCCAACAAGCAAGGGATATTTAATGGTAGAATTGTAGTGGTAAAATCTACAAATGGAGGTGATGCTGCTGCTTTTGAAAAGCAAGATGGATTATATACTCTATGTATTCGTGGTTTGGAAGGGGGTAATATTGTTGCTGAAAATATTATTTGTTCAGCTATAAGTAGAGTATTATCTGCAAAAAACGAGTGGGAAACTATTATCAAATGTGCCCATAATCCTGAGATGCAAATTATTATTTCCAATACTACCGAAGTAGGCATTGAACTCATAAAGGATGATATTCATCACCACCCACCTATATCTTTTCCAGGAAAGTTATTGGCATTTTTATATGAGCGCTATAAAGCATTTGATGGTAGCGCCCAATGTGGAATGGTAATAGTACCCACAGAATTAATAAGTGATAATGGAAAAAAATTGGAAGCCATTGTTCTGGAGCTTGCCCATTTAAATGGATTGGAGGAAAATTTTATTGAGTGGTTAGAAAAGCACAATCATTTTTGTAATTCTTTAGTAGATAGAATTGTGCCCGGTAAACCAAATACCGTGGAGAAAAAATCATTGGAAAATGAATTGGGTTATAAAGATGATTTGATAACAATGAGTGAATCATATGCATTGTGGGCAATTGAAGGCAGTGAAAAAATTGCAAAAGTATTATCATTTGCTACAGCAGACAATGATGTGGTTATTACCCAAAATATAAATCTGCATAAAGAATTAAAATTAAGGTTGCTAAATGGTACACATTCGCTCAGTTGTGCTGTGGCTTTTTTAAGTGGTATAACATCAGTAAAAGAAGGAATGGAGAATGAAGTAATTTCTGTTTTTATAAAAGAGTTAATGATTAATGAACTTGCCAAAGCTATTCCATATAAAATACCGGAAGCTGATGCTATCATATTTTCTGAAAAAGTAATGGACAGATTTAGAAACCAGAGCATTGAACATCATTGGATAAATATCTCATTAAATTTCACTGCAAAATTAGAAATGAGAACAGTGAAAGTTTTATTGCATTATTATGAATTATATAAAACCATACCTGAAAATATTGCTATGGGTTTTGCTGCATTTATAGTTTTTATGAAAGCCGAAAAAAAATTGGAGGGTGTTTATTATGGCAATGCAAATAAAAAAGATTATCCAATAAATGATATGAATGCTGAATACTTCTTTGAACAATGGAAACATTTTTCAACAAAAGATGTCGTAAAAAATGTACTGGGTAAAGTTGAATTTTGGAATACTGATTTAACGAAGCTTGAAGGCTTTGCCAATAAAGTGACAGAAAATGTAGAAAATATTTTGCAATTCGGAATGCTGGAAGTGTTGCAAAATGAAAATATTAAAACAGTATGAAACAACAGGTTTTAAAGGTTCATCCTAAGGATAATGTGCTGGTAGCTTTAAGAGATTTAAAGAAGGGAGAAACTATAGTATATGGTGAAGAATCTTTTGAATTAAAAGATGATGTAAAAGCAAAGCATAAATTTTTTACTACAGATTTGCAACAGGGCGATAAAGTAATTATGTACGGTGTATTGGTGGGTACTGCTCAAGAATTTATTCCAAAAGCAAGTTTGATGAGTACTGAAAATATTAAACATGCTGCTGAACCTTATTTCTATCGCAAAACAAATTTTAGCTGGTTGCCTCCTGATGTTTCAGCATTTAAGGAAAAAACTTTTAATGGCTACCATCGCAGTAACGGAGATGTAGGTACGGCTAATTATTGGTTGTTTATACCAACAGTATTTTGCGAAAATAGAAACTTAGATGTAATTAAAGAAGCATTGCATAATGAGTTGGGGTATGCGGTTACAGATAAGTACAAACAATATACACATCAATTAATAAAGGCTTTTAAAAGCGGAGATAATTTAGAAAATGTAGATATTTTTTCTACTCCAGCCACCGTAATTACAAACAGGCTATTTAAAAATGTAGATGGAATAAAATTTTTAAATCATCAAGGAGGTTGTGGAGGCACAAGGCAAGATGCAGGGATATTGGGAAAGCTGTTGGCTTCTTATGCCAACCACCCAAACGTTGCGGGAGTAACAGTTTTAAGTTTAGGTTGCCAA
>JANPIF010000195.1:0-1019 GCA_031424845.1 Ferruginibacter sp. | reverse complement strand
AACGTCCTTCTTTATTGGTTTTTTTGGAGCAGGAAGCAAATAATAATACAGCAAAAATTGCTGTAAGCGTCAATGATAAAATTCGTTTAGTCATGGTGTTTTTGTTTTTTAATTAATGCTGTAAACATTTTTAGGTAACCTCTTGGTATTTTATTTCTGTGTTAAATAATTTGTTAACGTATCAAATGCAACTTCCGTTTGTTCTCCTTTCTTCAAATCTTTTACAATACAGGTTTTATTTTCTACTTCCTTGCTGCCAATTATGATAGCGTATGGAATACCTTTTTTGTCTGCATATTTAAACTGCTTATCCATCTTCACTTTTTCAGGATACAATTCACAGGCAATTTTATTTTCCCTTAAAATATTCATTAGTTGTAATGCCGCTCCGGACTCATTATCACCCAAATTAAAAAATATTGCTTTCGTTGTAGTTGCAATACTTTCAGGGAAAAGATTCAGTTCTTCCATCACATCATAAATCCTGTCAATACCAAAACTTACACCCACACCAGCAATATTGGGCACGCCAAATAAACCTGTAAGATCATCATATCTTCCACCACCGCCAATGCTTCCCATTTTTACTTCTGCAGGCGCTTTTGCTTCAAAAATAATTCCTGTATAATAATTTAAACCTCTGGCGAGTGTTAAGTCTACGGATAAATTAATATCTCCGGTATTTTCAAGTATGTATTTCAATTCTTCAATACCTAGTTTTCCCGTTTCACTTTCTGCAAATAATTTTTCAATGGCAGTAATTTTTTTGTCATTGCTTCCTTCAATTAATAAATATTTTTCAATAGTGTCAATATTATTTTCATCTAAACCTCTGGTTTGTAATTCTTCTTTTACTTTTTCAATTCCTATTTTATCAAGCTTATCAATGGCGATGGTTATGTCCATCATTTTTTCTTCGCCACCGGCAATCTCTGCTAGTGCAGCCAATATTTTTCTGCTGTTTATTTTCAATTCATAATTGTGCAGACCAAGTTGTACAAAACTGCGGTGATAAATGC
>JANPIF010000194.1:0-2807 GCA_031424845.1 Ferruginibacter sp. | reverse complement strand
TATAAACTATCTCCGCACCATTCAATCCTAAGCATCTGGCTCCATCAGGAAAATGATGATCGTAACAAATATAAACGCCCACTTTTGCATATTTTGTTTGAAAAACGGGGTAGCCAAGATTACCGGGTTTAAAGAAAAACTTCTCCCAGAAACCACCAGTATGAGGTATATGATTTTTACGATATTTACCAAGGTATGTTCCATCTGCATCTATTACTGCTGCAGTATTATAAAGTATGCCCGCCTGTTCCTTTTCATAAACCGGAACAATGATTACCATGTTGTATTTTTTTGCATATACTGCCAAACGATCAGTGGTTACACCAGGCACAGTTTCTGCTGAAGCGTACCACTTGCTATCCTGCCCAGGACAAAAATATGGAGTATTAAAAATCTCCTGAAAGCAGAGAATTTGCACGCCCTTTTCGCCAGCCTCTTCAATGTAAGAAACATGTTTTTGAAACATGGCTTCCTTAATTTCTTCAATTGTACCTTCCCCTTCTGTTTTTGGTAAAGACATTTGAATAAGACCTGATTTTATAATACGAGGCATGCTATGTTTTTTTTGAATAGTAACTGGTAAAAAAATAATTTTTATATATTTTGACTTACTTTATTTCGCTTAATAAATTTACCAAAACCCTTTTGAATTAAACATTCATTGTTATGTATTGCAATTTCGCCACGCAATAAAACAGTTTTTACTTTTCCTGTTACTGCCCATCCTTCATAGCCACTATAATCTACATTCATGTGGTGGGTAGCAGCAGACACATTATGTTTTTCATTGGGATCAAAAATGATAATGTCCGCATCTGAACCTACTGCAATGGTGCCTTTCTGCGGAAACATACCAAATATTTTTGCAGGATTTGTAGATGTAACTTCCACATATTTATTCAAACTTATTCTCCCTTTATTTACGCCTTCGCTAAATAATAATTCCATTCTGTTTTCTATAGCAGGATGCCCATTCGGTATTTTTGAAAAATCGTCTTTACCCATTAGCTTTTGCTCCCATTTAAAAGGACAATGGTCAGTAGCCACTACTTGTACCAAACCTTGGTTGATGCCTGCCCACAAAGTTTCCTGATCTTTCTTTTCCCGCAGAGGTGGACTCATTACCCATTTAGCACCTTCAAAATCTTTTTCATATAATGAAGCATCTAGAATTAAATATTGAATGCAGGTTTCTACAAACACTTTTTGGTTTCTCCTCGTTGCATTGCGTACTGCATGTAATGCACCCTCGCAAGTAAGGTGTACTATATAACCCGGACATCCCGTATAATTTGCCATATCTACAAAGCGCTCGCTTGCTTCTGCTTCTGTTACTTCGGGCTGAGATAAATAATGGTAAAGCGGAGAAAGCTTTCCTTCGTCTTTGTGTTTTTGTGTGAGGTAATCTATCATGTCTCCATTTGTGGCATGCACGTTGATTAATCCTCCATGTTTTTTAACTTCTTCCATCAAACCAATCATTTGCCTGTCATCAATCATTAACGCACCTTTGTAAGCCATAAAAGTTTTAAAAGAAACAATGCCTTCGTCTTCAATTAAACCCTTTATTTCTTTTTTAGTATCATCATTAAAATCTGTAACTGCCATGTGAAAACTGTAATCACCCACACAATTGTTATCACTTCTGCTTCGCCATTCAGTTAAAGAATTCTGTAGTGAATTATCTTGCTTTTGTAAAATAAAATCAATGACCATTGTTGTACCACCAAACAATGCTGCACGTGTTCCGGTTTCATAGCTGTCGCTGCTAAAGGTTCCCATAAAAGGCATATCCAGATGTACATGCGGATCAATTCCGCCGGGCATCACTAATTTTCCGGTTGCATCAATTTCTTTATCAGCTTTTATTGGTAGGTTTATACCAATGGCAGAAATGGTTTCTCCTTCGATAAATATATCGGCGACATAATTATCTATAGCCGTGATGATGTTTCCGTTTTTTATTAATATAGACATACAGTTGTTTTAATACTAATCAAAATGCATAATCCACCTTATTTTACGATTCTTTTTTCCTCATCAATACCAAATAAAAAATTCCACTTACAAAAAAACCAACAAACCATGCATAATTGTACAATTGCGAAACCCATTGTGGAAACATAGTTGCATCAACTAATTTTATTTGCAATAAAAACCCCGGTGCATTTGGTAAAATACCCAACAGTAATGCTACAATTGCAGCATTGTTAAATCCATTTTTATAATAATAAGATCCTGCGTGGTTATACAATTCCTCTAATTTCAATTCTTTTTTTCTTATAAAAAAATAATCAACAATCATAATACCGCCGATAGGCCCAAGTAAACCACTATAGGCAATTAACCATGTAAAAATATAACCATTAGGGTCTGCCATTAACTTCCATGGAAATATAAGCACACCAATAATACCGGTAATATATCCACCCAATTTAAAGTTTATTTTTGATGGTGATAAGTTTGAAAAATCATTGGCTGGACTCACAATATTTGCAGCAATATTTGTAGCCAATGTAGAAATTAAAATACCTATCATGGCTAAACTGACTACTAGTTTATTTTCAAATTTTCCCGCCAATTGTACCGGATCCCACTCAGGACTTCCATAGATAATTGCTGAAGCTGAAGTCACAACAACACCAACAAATGCAAAGAGCATCATAGATGGTGCAAGTCCAATTGCCTGCCCTGCAATATGTGCTTTCTGGTTTTTTGCATAACGTGTAAAGTCGGGTATGTTTAACGATAAGGTTGCCCAAAAGCCAACTACCGCAGTAAGTGCAGGAAAAAAGAAAGAAAAAAAT
>JANPIF010000193.1:0-2691 GCA_031424845.1 Ferruginibacter sp. | reverse complement strand
TAAACCTGAAATGCAGGTAGTGATTGAAAAATTAATGAGCCTTGGTGGTAAGCCTATAGAAACCCTTACGGCAGCGGAAGCTCGCATGCAACCCACGCCTACAGATGCGGTGATGGGGGTGATGCAAGACAATACAATGACGGCGCCTGCATCCCAATGTGATACCATGGGTAAAGATATACCCGTAACAGGTGGCAGTACGCATGTACGCATTTACACACCCAAGCAAGGCACAGCGCCTTACCCGGTAATTGTTTATTACCATGGTGGTGGCTGGGTTATAGCAGATATAGATGTGTACAACGGCGGTGCGCAGGCATTGTGTGAGCTGGTGGGTGCAGTGGTAGTTTCTGTAGAATATCCTAAGGGGCCTGAACAAAAATTTCCTGCAGCGCACAACGTATCTTTTGATGCATATAAATGGGTGCTTAAAAACTTTGCGCTGTTAAAAGCTGACTCTACCAAACTGGCTGTAGTAGGGGAGAGTGCGGGTGGAAACCTTGCGGCGAATATGAGCATAATGGCTCGTGATAAAAAATTACAAATGCCTTTGTACCAGGTACTGGTGTACCCTATTGCAAACAATGATACTAACAGCGAAAGCTATGTAAAATTTGCTGCCGCAAAACCATTGAACAAACCAATGATGGAATGGTTTATTAAAAATGAATTCACTTCTGCAGCACAGGCTGCTGATCCTCGTGTCAGTCTTGTAAAAGCAAACCTTACTGGCTTGCCTAAAACTTTGATCATTGCTGCAGAAATAGATCCTTTACAAACAGAAGGAAAATTATTGAGTGATAAATTATCTGTTGCAGGTGTGCAGACAGACTACCAATTATACAATGGCGTTACGCATGAGTTTTTTGGAATGGCTGCTGTAGTTCCTCAGGCAAAAGAAGCACAGGCATTGGCTGCAAGTAAATTAAAGGCAGCTTTTGGTTTGTAGGTTAAAGTTTAATTTTATAGAGATGCTATCCTTGTAATTGAGGATAGTATTTTTGTTTCAGAATTTTTATAAAACTTATTTACAGAATATCTTATACGACTTATTAATATTACACGAATCAATTTGATAATGACTATTTAAAAGCTGTGGAGATTTAAAAGCGATAATTAATTCAACCAAAAAAAATAATTATTTCGTATAATTGCAATTGTTAATTAAATCACAAGAGAATGCCATTATAAAAAATTTCTTTAATTAATTTCCAATTTACTAGGCCCGATATGTTGATACCTGAAAAAGTTGAAGTTTTTGATTTTCCCACATCCACCATGTGGTTTGATGAAAGTGGAATTCTCTGTTCTGTGGCCAAGAAAGTGCCACAACAAACTATAGAAGAAGCAAAGAAAACGATGGAAGAATTTAGAAGGATAACAGGCGGTAAAAAAGTATGCCTACTTTCTGACAGCACAGATTCTCCCCCGTTAGACAAAGAAATGAGAGACTATGCTGCCGAAGTAATACCTGACATTGCCAAAGCAGTTGGAATAATTTCCCGGTCTGCTGTAGGAAAAATGGCAGCCAATTTATTCTTCAGCATAAAAAAACAACCCTACCCCGTGAAGATGTTTACAGATGAAACAGAAGCTAAAGAATGGCTGAAACAATATCTGTAAAAAACAATAATACAGTACATTTCAATAATCAATGATAGGATTTAAATTTACCTGAATGCCTTTTGCAAAAATAAAAGCAACTGTTTATTACATACTGGGGGGGATAGTAATTCTCCTTACCTCAGCTTTGTTGTTTTCATTGTTCAGCATGAAAAAGCTTCAGAACAATTTAAAAATGCAGGTGCATACCCGCACAGTAATTATTGCCCTAAAAGATAATCTTAGATTTTTATTGGAAGCCCAAACAGGAGCACGTGGTTTTGTTATAACTGGTGATACCAGCTCATTGCGCCATTATAATGCAGACTTGCAAAACATTGCAGCAAGTATAGTGAAGCTAAGAACACTTACTGTAGACAACCCAACACAACAACAAAACGTACAAAAGCTTCAAACATTTGGTAATTTGAAACTTTCTTTAACGAATAAAATAATTTCACTAAAAAAACAGGGAGATGAAAAAACTATAACAGAATTGCTCAGGTTTGATAAGTCAAAACATTTTATGGATAGTGTGCGGAATTTAAACGCCGCCATGCAGGAAATGGAAGAAAAATTATTTGCCCAGCAATACTCCGTAACGGAGAAAAATATGGCTAATGCAAAAACTATTTTTATTGTTGGATTTACTATTTCTTTATTTATAACTGTTTTGCTGATTATAAAGCTTATACAGGAACTGCAAAAGAGGTCGAAAGCAGAGCATCAACTTAAGAAAATTAATACAGAATTAGATATAAAAAACCGGGATTTAGAATCACAGGCAAATTTTATACATGAAAATGAAAAAAGAATTACAGGTATAATGGATGTGTTGATAAAAACCACACAATTAGATTTTTCAGAAAAACTTAGCATAAGTGACAGAGGAGATGAACTGGATGCCATTGCCCTTGGATTGAATACAATGAGCGAAGAATTTGAATTTCATTTAGAACAATTAAAACAAAGCGAACAAAAACTGAATGATGCTCAACGGTTAGCCAAAATAGGAAACTGGGAGATGGACATGAATACTAACTTAGTACAATGGTCCGATGAAATGTACAATTTATATGGCTACGGCAG
>JANPIF010000192.1:0-1593 GCA_031424845.1 Ferruginibacter sp. | reverse complement strand
CTCACCGGTCTTAATGGCTTTTTTTAGTTCCGCCATTTCTTCTTCCACTTTTTCTAAAACTTGTTCTATATTTTCCCATTCAAAGCCCACTGTTTTAGATTTTTCCTGCAACCTAATGGCTTTTACCATGGAAGGCAAAGATTTTGGTACACCTCCTAAAATTGATTTTTTCCCTTCTTTTAATTTTAGCTTTTCCCAGTTTTCTTTTACATCTTCTTCTGTTAGTACTTCTTTTAAACCTTCTCCCATTTTTCCGTTTCCATAAATGTGGGGGTGACGACTTATAAGTTTATCGCAAATACCATTTATTACATCTTCTAATAAAAACTCTTTTTTTTCTTTCCCAATTCTTGCATAAAAAACAATGTGTAGCAACAAATCTCCCAACTCTTCTTTAATTCCTGCCCAATCTTCTGCATCAATCGCATCAGCCAGTTCATAGGTTTCTTCAATGGTAAGGTGGCGAAGCGTTTGTATGGTTTGCTTCTTATCCCAAGGACATTGCTCTCTAAGCTCATCCATAATATTTACAAGCCTTAAAAAAGTTTCTTTCATAATTACATTTTATATAGGGATAGTGCAAATGCGATCAATACAAAAATGATTGATAAAAATAATAGTCCAATACATAACAGGAACAGCTTTAGAACAGTCTTCCATCTACCTTGCTCATAAAAATTGCGCATGGCACGGTAAGCATAATACAAAATGCCAATGCTAAAAATAAATTCAACTGCGGTAAACCAACCTAGGTATTTTACTTGTGACAGCAACCCGAAGATGTATATCAAAACCAAATCAATATAAATAAAAATATAAAAGTGGATCGTAAAAATCACATGGCCTACATAATAATGTTTGCTGCTTCTAAAGTATAGAATCTGTAATAGTAATGCAAAAAGCGGTAGTGTGAAAAATAAGGTTTGAGGTATGGAATGAAGCAGGTTATCTAACAATGCCTCTCCTACTTTTTGATTATCATTACCATATTTCTCCTTTGTCTTAAAACCTCTTTCTACCAGTATTCTATTTAATCCTTTTTCTTTTGTTAACCCCAGTAATTTTAAAGAGTCATACTGTTTCTTATCTCTATAATTGCCGGTACCTAAAATATTGGTCTGTTTTTTTCGATTTTTCTTCTCTATCTTTTTTAATGAATCAATTCCCATGTTTTTTAAAACCTGATCAACTTGATCACTGCTTTTTTTTGACAGTTCTGTTTTTTCCTTTTCTTTATTCTTAAAATCATCCTCGCTAAGCATAAACGTAAAAAAAATTAGAAAAAAAAGAAATGATGTAAACACATAAAACCTCACCGGATTTAAATATGCCATTCGTCGCCCTGCTACATATTCTGCTGTAAGAAATCCAGGTTTGGTTACGACATATTTTACTGAACTGAAAAACTTACCATCAAAATGAGTAATGTCATTAAAGAAATGCACAATGAGATGCCAGAGAGATTCCTGAGGTTCTATATTTTCCTGTCCGCAAAAACTGCAATACCTTCCATTTACTACTGCATTACAATTAAGGCAACTCTTTTCTTGTCTTTGTTTTAAATGACTCACAAAATAATTTTGTTAAAAATAA
>JANPIF010000191.1:0-2268 GCA_031424845.1 Ferruginibacter sp. | reverse complement strand
CATGCTCGTCTTTTAAATTATTAGTGTTTATTAATTGCTGACAAAAAGCCGATCTTTTCCAATTATCTTTTGGGCATTCGTCTCCTCCAATATGAATATATGTTGAAGGAAAGAGAGCCATAACTTCATCCAAAACATTTTCAATAAAATTAAAAGTGTACTCAGTTGGTGCAAATACATCTGTAAATATTCCCCATGTTTGTTGTACCTGTTTGCCCGCACGAGAACCAGCCCAAGCTGTTGTTGAATCAATGGGTGTATCCTCATTTGGAAAGCAACTAAGTTGAGGGTAGGCCGCAATTGCTGCAGATGCATGCCCCGGCATTTCAATTTCCGGAATTACATTTATGTATCTATCTGCTGCATATTGTACAATTTCTTTTATTTGTTGTTGGGTGTAATATCCTCCATAATATATGCTGTCATTTCCTTTGCCGGGATATCTTCCTATGATCGTTCCATTTCTGTAACCGCCCACTTTCGTAAGCAAAGGATATTTTTTAATTTCTATTCTCCATCCCTGGTCATCTGTAAGATGCCAGTGAAAAGTATTGTATTTGTAGTAAGCCAGGTAATCTATGTATTTTTTAATATAACTAACCGGAAAAAAATGGCGGGATACATCTAAGTGCATTCCTCTGTAACCAAAGCGGGGAGCATCTTTAATAACAACTTCCGGCAATAATAAAGCCTGTTGTTTCTTTAATATGGGAAACAGCTGCAATAGCGTTTGAATCCCATTAAATAATAATTCATTCCCTTGGGCTTCTAATTTTATATTTTTTTCTGATACATTGAGTGAATAGCTTTTTCCTAAAGAACTATTGCTTTTTATTTCTAAATAAATACTATTAAAAAGAATGGGATTTTTAGGACTGCTTTTTATAATGTTCAATGAAAAACCTGTAAGAATTACAAGCTGTTCTTTTAAATATTTTGCAAGTGTTTCACTACTATTTACCAAAACAATTTTGGTGGTAGATGTTAATGTAAATTTCCCTTGACCCATTAAAACCTCATTGGGGTAGGGAACTACATTTATTTTATTTTGGGCAAAAGAAAATATGCAGCAAAAACTTAAAAATAAAAGACCCATCAATTTTTTCATGCTATTTTTTTATTACCGGTAAAATAATTTTACTGCTATTGTTTTTATCATGAAAGATGCGAATAGTTGCTTTTTGAAAATCACTTTCATTTGCATCCGGGATGCGTATAAATTTCTGAGGATTTCTGTCTACTAAAGGAAACCAGCTACTTTGAATCTGAATCATTATTTTATGACCTTTTTTAAAAGTATGTGCTACATCATTTAAATCAAATTTTACCTGGGTTATTTTATTGGGTGCAAATGGTTTTGGTTTAGAAAAACTTTCTCTAAATTTCCCACGCATTACTTCAGCTCGTACAAGCCTTTGCAGTCCAGCCATAACCGTTCCTACAGGTGCAGTGGCAGGTGTTGGCTCATCAGAGGGCAATACATCAATTAATTTCACCAGAAAATCTGCATCTGTTGTAGATAATGAAACTTGCAGGTCGGCTATTATTTTTCCAGCGAGGGTTACATCTTCCGTTAACACAGCTGTCACATAAAATAATACATCTTTTCTTTCTGAAGCAAAACGCTGGTCTTCTGCCATGTACCCATTGTTTCTATTGCCCTGTACTGCTTTTGTGTAAGGAACCGGGTTTGATGGATCGCTTATATATTCATCAAAACTATTTTCTGCCGGAGGTTTTATTTTCCCTAGTTTTTTATCTGATTGTAAATAATAAGTTACCGGTGTGCTTTCTTTCGGCGGCCATACTGCATAATTTTTCCATTGATTGCTGCCTGTTTCAAAAACAGTGGCTTCTGCAGCATTAAAATTGCCATTATCTTTTAAGTAAAAATTAAAAAATATAGTTTCCAAACTATCCTGAAAATACTTACTTGTATTGCTGCCAAAATCATGTGTTGTAAATTTATTCCAGTTGGCGCCTGCCCACGCACCATGCGTCCATGGTCCCATTACCAGGTGGTTGTTATTAACCGAGCTTTGTTTCTCAATTGCTTTGTAAGTATTTAAGGCACCAAATAGATCTTCTGCATCAAACCAGCCACCAACCACCATTACGGCAGGTTTTATATTTTTTAAATAAGGGCGAATGTTCCTTGCTTTCCAGTAAGCATCATAAGTATCATGTTGCAAGTATTCATTCCAAATATAACTTCTGTTGTTAAAATATTGAGGGGATTGTGTGTTTTTTACAGGACCTAATTGTAAG
>JANPIF010000190.1:0-4110 GCA_031424845.1 Ferruginibacter sp. | reverse complement strand
GCTATGTAAGTAAAAATGGCTTGCTTGATTTGCTTCAACGAAAAACAAATGCAGATGAAATCAGATATCCCATCATACATTTAAAAGGAGAAGATATTGAAGTAGCCATCACTCACGAAAATAGTTACGGAGAAGAATATTACAGCTTTGTTAACGGTCAATTCACTACACAAGGTGGGACACATTTGGCAGCATTTAGAGAAGGTTACGTTAGAACAATTAGAGAGTACTTTAAAAAAGATTATGATGCATCTGATATTCGTGGGAGTATTTGTGCAGCGGTGAGTGTGCGGGTGCAGGAGCCTGTATTTGAGAGCCAGACTAAAACAAAGTTGGGTAGCCAACAGGTAAGCGAAGGCGGTGCAAGTATGAAGAATTTTATTTACGATTTTCTGCATAAGGAACTCGATAATTTTTTACACAGAAATCCAACTATTGCAGACTCGTTACGCAAACGTATTGAACAAAATGAAAGGGAACGTAAAGAACTGGCAGGTATAAAAAAACTGGCAAATGAGCGTGCCAAAAAAGCAAATCTTCACAATAAAAAACTGAGAGATTGTAAGTTTCATTACAACGATGAAGCTACAGGAAAAGATAAAGACAATGTACTGGAAAAACAAAAAGAAAGTACCATTTTTATTACTGAGGGAGATAGTGCCAGTGGTTCAATAACAAAGTCTCGCAATGTAAATACACAGGCAGTTTTTAGCTTGCGTGGTAAGCCATTAAATTGCTATGGACTCACCAAAAAAATTGTGTACGAAAACGAGGAATTTAATTTATTGCAACATGCACTCAATATAGAAGAAGGTTACGAAGGACTACGTTACAACAATATAGTAGTAGCTACAGATGCTGATGTTGATGGACTTCATATTCGTTTGTTATTAATGACTTTCTTCTTACAGTTTTTCCCTGATTTGGTTAAAAACGGGCATGTATATATTTTAGAAACGCCTTTATTTAGAGTAAGAGATAAAAAGGAAACTATTTATTGCTATGATGAAACAGAAAAACAGGCTGCTGTTAAAAAACTTGGCTCAAAACCAGAGATAACCCGGTTTAAAGGTTTGGGAGAAATTAGTCCGGAAGAGTTTGCCCGTTTCATAGGGGTGAATATAAAATTACAACCACTAATTCCGGAGCAAGGCGAGCATATGCAGGAATTGCTTGAATATTATATGGGTAAAAATACACCTAGCAGGCAAGAATTTATTATTGATAATTTGCAGGTGGAAATTGATGATGCCGTGGAGGCTGTGGGCGGTTAGTCCCTTTTTTCCCGAGACCAGATTGTAATTGACAATAAGCAAAAATTTTACACAATCAGAGCATTTTGCAATCTTTGCAATGTAGTTTGAAAATATAAATATGTTTGAATTTCATAAAGACAGGAAGCGATATTTTGAGATGCAAATTCTCAATACCAATAAATATGTAATTCCTTTTATTGAAGAAAAATTTCCTTTAACAAGAGGTATGCGTGTTTTGGAAATTGGATGTGGAGAGGGTGGTGTATTAAAAGCTTTTATTGACAAAGGATGCATTGGTGTAGGGGTAGAGCTGGAAGATGCAAGATTAATAGATGGAAAAAAATGGCTTGCAGATGATATTGCAACCGGAAAAATGAATCTTATTTCAAAAAATATTTATGATACAAATTTTGAAGAATTAGGTGGTTCATTTGATATCATCATTTTAAAAGATGTCATTGAACATATACATGACCAGCCAAAATTAATGGCTTATATGCAAACGTTTTTAAAAGAAAACGGTATTATCTTTTTCGGTTTTCCGCCATGGCAAATGCCGCTTGGAGGTCACCAACAAATGTGTCAGAATAAATGGTTGTCTAAATTGCCCTATTACCATTTGTTACCTACTCCAATGTATAAATGGATCCTCAAAAAGAATAATGAAGACTGGAAAGCTTTGATAGAAATAAAAGAAACAGGAATATCTATAGAACGTTTTGAAAAAATTGTACAGCAAACCGGTTATAAAGTGCTTCATAATCGGCATTATTTGCTGAACCCTATTTATGAATACAAGTTTGGCTGGAAACCACGTATCCAATTTGGTTTTTTAAAAGCAATTCCTTGGGTCAGGAATTTTTTCACTAGTTGTGTTTACTATTCAATTCAAAAAAAATAAAAAAATAAAATAATAGAAATCTAAAATGATACATGTAGTTTTTGGTGAAGCAGATGTAAAAGTGATGGCAGAAGTAATTTTGCTTGACGAAAGTTTAGCTGGAGAAATTATTCAAATAAAAGATGATTTGTCAGTAGGTCCATTACAAAATTGTTACATAGGTGAAGGAATAGAAATGCGGAAACAATGGTGGAGTGATGTACTAACTGGTGGTGAATATTCTCAAAAAGTAGATGATGGAAGTGTGGATGATTATAAAACAATTGCTGAACTGGTAGGAACCATGCGCAGAAATGAAGAAGAAATAATTTGGATATGGGCTGCACAAAACGCTCATGATGTTTGTGGTTATTATTGGATGCTGAATTACATGAAAGAATTTCAAGGACGGGTTTTTATTTTATACCTTAACAATCTTCCTTTTATAAATGAAAAAGGAAATATTTTTTATCCTGAATATTTACATCAGATACCTGCAAAAGAATTTTTAAAAGCTAAGAAACTTGCAAGGGAAATTACTACTTCTGAATTAGAGGTTGACCCTGATGAATGGTCAAAATTAATGGGTGAAAACAAAGGCATTCGAAAATTAGAAGGTGGAAAAAAACTGGCTCAGTTTGATTATGATTATTTTGATGACGAATTAAAAAAGTTTGTGCCTGCGGAGTTTCAAAAAGCATCTAAAATATTACAGCAGGTAGGTACCAAAGTAAAAATTAATGCTAGTGATGCTTATCTACTTTGGCGGTTAAAAACTCTTACATCCATGCAGGTTTTTGAAGTGCAGGGAGAAATGGGAAATGCGAAGGATTTTGAGTTGAGGAAGGTATAAGGATTTTTTTTTAAAAAAAATGTCCAATAAACAAGAGCATTGTATTAAAACACTGAATTAGAGAATCACAAATGGCAAAAGCAAATAAAGAGGATTACAAGCACACCGACTCAGGCATTGGCGGGCAATACAAAACATGGTTTTTAGATTATGCCAGCTATGTGATACTGGAACGTGCAGTGCCGGCAATTGAAGATGGATTAAAGCCTGTACAAAGAAGAATTCTTCATGCAATGAAGGAAATGGATGATGGGCGTTTTAATAAAGTGGCGAACATTATCGGGCAAAGTATGCAGTATCATCCGCATGGGGATATGAGTATTGGCGATGCTTTGGTAAACATGGGGCAAAAGGATTTACTTATAGAAACGCAGGGGAACTGGGGCGATGTACGCACAGGCGATGATGCAGCTGCACCACGTTATATAGAAGCACGCCTAAGCAAATTTGCTTTGGAAGTTGCCTTTAATGCCAAAACTACCAATAACCAGTTAAGCTACGATGGCCGAAAAAATGAACCAGTTACCTTACCAATGAAATTTCCATTGTTATTGGCGCAAGGCGCAGAAGGTATTGCGGTTGGCTTGGCAACAAAAATTTTACCACACAATTTTTGCGAATTAATTGAAGCATCCATCAAACATTTACGGGGTAAAAAGTTTGAGTTATTGCCTGATTTTCTTACGGGTGGTATAATGGATTCCACCAATTACAACGAAGGTAAACGTGGTGGTAAAATAAGGGTAAGAGCCATTATCGAAGAGATTGATAAAAAAACGTTGGTTATAAGAAATGTTCCTTACGGTGTTACTACTACTACTTTAATGGAAAGCATTGTTAAGGCAAATGACAATGGAAAAATTAAAATAAAAAAAGTAACCGATCATACTGCTGCGGAAGTAGAAATTATTATTGAACTGGCTGCTGGTATTTCTCCGGATATTACCATTGATGCATTATACGCTTTTACAGATTGTGAGGTAAGCATTTCTCCTAATGCATGTGTAATTTCCGATAACAAACCGGTTTTTCTTACTGTAACAGAATTGCTAAAAACTTCTGCAGATTTAACCAAAGATTTATTGTTGAAAGAACTGCAAATAAAGCTAGGCGAGTTGCAG
>JANPIF010000189.1:0-3850 GCA_031424845.1 Ferruginibacter sp. | reverse complement strand
GCAGCAGCATATGGCACTTGGCTCAAAACACAATCAGAAAACGGAACTGAAAATAAAAAAGTAATTATTGGCAGAGATGGACGCATAAGTGGCAAAATGGTAAGCAATATTGTATCAGCTACTTTAAGTGGACTAGGTATTGATGTTATTGATACAGATTTTAGTACTACTCCTACAGTAGAAATGGCGGTAGTTTCTTTAAAAGCTGATGGAGGAATTATTCTTACTGCAAGCCATAACCCCAAAGAATGGAATGCATTAAAATTATTAAATAATAAAGGTGAATTTATTAACGGTGCAGAGGGAGAAACCATTTTACAAATGGCCGCAGCAGAAAGTTTTGAATTTGTAACTGTAGACAAATTAGGAAAAATAACTACGAATGAAGATACCCTTACTCAACATATTGAAAAAATAATTTCACATAAAGCAGTAGATGTTACAGCAATAACCGAAGCAGATTTTTCTGTAGTGGTAGATGTGGTAAACAGCACGGGAGCAATTGCAGTGCCTGCATTGTTGGAAAAATTGGGTGTAAAAAATGTTACGCTTTTATACGGAGAAATAACCGGAGAGTTTGCACACAACCCAGAGCCATTACCCGAAAACTTAACAGAACTTAGCAGAGAAGTTGTAAAACAAAAAGCCTCCTTGGGCATAGCTGTAGATCCTGATGTGGACAGGCTTTGCTTTGTATGTGAAGATGGAACTATGTTTGGTGAAGAATATACATTAGTGGCCGTGGCAGATTATTTATTGGGGCTTACAAAAGGAAACAGTGTAAGTAATATGAGCAGCACCAGAGCCTTAAAAGATATTACTGAAAAACATGGGGGTGAGTATTTTGCCAGTGCTGTTGGTGAAGTAAATGTTGTAAATAAAATGAAAGCAGTAAATGCTGTAATTGGTGGCGAAGGTAATGGCGGAATAATAGTGCCAGATTTACATTATGGAAGAGATGCTTTAATTGGTATTGCATTGTTTCTTACACAACTTGCTAAGAGTAAAAAATCTATTCGCCAGTTACGAAATACCTACCCTGATTATTTTATGAGCAAAAATAAAATTACTTTAGAGAAAGGAACGGACGTAAAAACTATTTTTGAAAACATAAAAGACAAATACAAAAATCAACCAATAAATACCGATGATGGTTTAAAAATAGAATTTGACAATGACTGGGTTCATCTCCGCACAAGTAACACAGAGCCCATTATTCGTATTTATGCAGAAAGTAACCATATAACTACTGCTGAGAATATTGCAAAAAGATTAATGAAGGATATACAGGAAGCGATGATACATTAGGAATTTGGATTTGGGAATTAGGTGCTATTGTAATGAAGTTTTCCCCTAATTACTAATCCCTACCTACCAATTCCAATTAAAAATTACAGATTACTAATATACCTTACTAATGAAACGAATTTACTTTGATAACGCCGCTACTACTTCACTTGATCCAACAGTGTTAGAAGCAATGATGCCTTACTTTACTGAAAAATTTGGGAATCCATCTTCTATTTATTCTTATGGTAGAGAAACAAGGATGGCGGTAGAAACTGCCAGAAAATCTGTAGCAAAATTATTAAATGCAAATCCTGCTGAAATATTTTTTACAAGTGGTGGTACAGAAAGTAGCAACATGGCTATTCTGGCTGCTATTAGAGATTTAGGATGTAAGCATATTATCAGTTCTAAAATTGAACACCATGCAGTTTCTCATACGGTAGAATATTTTGATAATTTAGATGAGGTTAAAGTAAGCTATGTAAAGCTGTTGCCAGATGGACATATAGATATTGAAGATCTTGAGAAATTATTAGCTGCCGCAGAAGAAAAAACATTGGTTTCGTTAATGCATGCCAATAATGAAATTGGCAACATGCTGGATATACATGCCATAGGAAATTTGTGTAAATTATACAATGCAATTTTCCACAGCGATACAGTGCAAACTGTGGGTCATTTTCCTATGGACCTTCGCAATACACCGGTACATTTTATAACGGGTGCAGCACACAAATTTCATGGACCAAAAGGCGTGGGCATTATTTATATTAACGAAAATGTACGCATCAAACCTTTTGTACATGGAGGCTCACAGGAGCGCAACATGCGTGCAGGCACAGAAAATATTTATGGGATTGTTGGTTTTGCCAAAGCTTTAGAAATAGCAATGACAGGGTATGAAACCGATAGTGCTTACATTGGCACTTTAAAATATTACATGCACGAGCAGTTAAAAAAACATATACCCGGCATTGGCTTTAATGGAGATGTTTTGGGCAGAAATTTATATACCGTATTAAGTGCAAGTTTTCCAAAAACAGAAAAGTCTGAAATGATGCTTTTTAACCTTGATATAAATAAAATTTGTGCCAGTGGTGGCAGTGCATGTACCAGCGGTGCAGAAGCAGGCAGCCATGTGATAAGAGCTATAAATAATAATCCCAATCAAATTACGGTAAGGTTTAGTTTTTGCAAACACAATACTAAGGAGGAGGTGGATATTGTAGTGGAAAAATTAAAAGAACTTTTGTAGCCATTCTCAATGGCGAAGGGATGATATAACGGAGGCACATGAATTAATAATTGAATTAAATACAGGCTTGCGTTTCCATAAAAATCCCCCTACTTCCACAATATTTATAAAGGATTTAAAAAATCCCATTTTTCAAAGATTTTTAAGGTAACTAAGCAACGTTTTTTATTATCTTTATCGCCATGGCAGATAAAATAAAATCTATAAAAAAAAATACCAAAGCCGCCGATGCATTAAAGCAGGAGAAAGAGGAAACTGTAGAGGTAAAAGAATTGCTGAAAGATGAACGTACCCATAAAATTGCAGGCAGTATTTGCCTCTTACTTGCCATACTTTTTTTTGTAGCATTTACATCCTATTTATTTACATGGGAAGATGATCAGGATAAAGTATTTAAAGATGGTTATAAACTCTTAGCAGGTACAGATACCAAGGTTGCCAATTTAATGGGCACTTTTGGCGCATTCATTTCTCACTTCTTAATTTATAAAGGTTTTGGAGTTGCCTCCTACCTAATATGTACTTTCTTTTTTATAATTGGTATCAATTTATTTTTTGGAAAGAAAGTTTTCTCCGTTGTAAAAAATGTAAAATATTTAATTATTGGTTTACCCCTTTTAAGTATTACTGCTGCCGTAATTATGCAAGGCAGTGATTTTGCCTGGGGTGGCGCAGTGGGTGATATGAGCCGAGATTATTTTTACAATGTGATTGGTAAAATAGGAACTATAGGTTTTATTGCTGTTGCTTTTTTAGCATACATCATCTGGCGGTTTAATCCTTCCTTTAAATTACCATCAAAAAATACTTTATTACCTGCCGAGGAAAATGTACTGGTTGCAGAAAATAATTTGAAAGAAGAAGATGATCATGAAAAGGAATTGGCTGAAGAAGAAGTAGAGATTGCATCCTCTGGCAATGCATTGAATGGCAACGGTGGAATATTGAATATACCAGATCAAAGCCCACAGTTTGATCATGAAATATCGTTGTCAGAAAAAGAAGAGGAAGAGCAGCAACAAAAAAGAGGCGCACGCATTGTAAATACGGTTATGCTTCCACAAAAAAAACAACCTGAAATTGTAGAGGATAATATTTTAGAAAATGATTTATCAACTTTACAAAAAGCCCCTGCTTCCAATTTAGAACTTGAAGTAAAAACGGTACCTGCAGAAGTAGAGGAAGATGAAACAAAACCTTCAAAAACTGCAGCAGATATCAATAAATTAATTCCTTACGATCCTATTTTAGATTTAAGAGATTATAAATATCCATCAGTAGAATTGTTGGAAAACCATGGTAGTG
>JANPIF010000188.1:0-3519 GCA_031424845.1 Ferruginibacter sp. | reverse complement strand
TGCAGGATGAAGCTTTTGACAAAGAAAACAACCTATATTCTATTCCAGCATTTGTTGGTACAAAAAAAGCACTAAACGTTTCTTCTTTACTGCATGTATTTAGTGCAATCGCTGTTATTTATGCAGGTTTTTATGGGCATTTCAGTTGGTTGTATTGGATAGGCACAGCTGTGTTTTGCGGTATGCTTATTTACCAGCACGCCATTGTAAAGCCTACAGATTTAAGTCGTGTGAATATTGCCTTTATGACTGCCAATGGAATTGCTTCTGTAGTGTTTGCATTATTTGTTTTGCTGGATTTATTTTTGTTGGGATAAACTATAAATACGGGTTAATTTAGTCTCAATGATTTAATGGACGTTTTTTAACCATACCACCTTTTGTATCTCTAATGCTGCTCATTATTACAAAAGCGTTTTCATCTATTTTTTCAATTTCACTTTTTAGACGATTGAGTTCCAGCCTTGTTACAACAGTATAAATTATTTTTATGTCTAAAGCTTCTCCATGATTTCCAAAACCACTTTCTCCTTTGTAGGTGGTAGCGCCGTGGCCCAACTTATCTGTAATCATTAATTGTATTTTTTCGTTTGATTTAGATATGATGGTTACACCTGTATATTCTTCAATGCCTTCTACAATAAAATCCAAGGTTTTTGATGCCGCCATGTATGTAATCATTGAATACAAGGCTATTTCCATTGAAAGGAAATAAGCTGCTGCTGAAAAAATTGCGATGTTAATAACAATAATAATATCGCCTATAGTTGTGCCAAATTTTCTGCTGAGAAAAATAGCCAACACTTCTGTACCATCAATTACTGCACCTCCTCTTATTGAAAGGCCAATACCTGCACCAAGAAAAAAACCACCAAATACTGCTACCAATAAATTATCATTGGTTACGTTTGGAAAAGTAACTGTTGCTACTACGAGTGCCAGACCTGAGATAGCCAACATTGTTTTAAAAGCAAATGTTCGCCCCATTATTTTATAGCCCAGCAAAACAAATGGTATATTAATGGTAATGATTAAAATGTACAAAGGTATTTTGGTAATAGCAGATATTAAAAGGGAGATTCCTGTAGCACCACCGTCAATAAAATGATTGGTGAGCAAAAATCCTTTAAACCCAAATGCAGCCGAAAAGATGCCTGCAGTAATTAATAAAAAATCTTTTACATGTCTTGTAATATCTTTTTTCATATTATTAGTTGAATGTAAAAGAAAAGTTTTTGTAGGATACTTTCCTGAAAAAACTATTCCAGTTTTTAATAAAAATTCTATCAGCCATAAGCCGGATTCTGTTTTCGTTAGAAGATTGACTGCCAATAAAGGCAGTGTCCAACAAACGAAGGCTGTCATTTATCTTGCTGCCGCATTACTGCGTCAGTCTTGCTGCCTACCCTTCTCTGTGCATTGTTGCCAATGCAGCAAACGAGCCGCTAGCCTCCCGCTTTTGCAGGACCAGAGGTATATGTGGCATTACAGCATACAAAGTTTACCCATTCCGCAAATTACTTTGCGGAACTGTGAGCTCTTACCTCACATTTTCACCCTTATTCCGGCCATAGGTCGGGACGGTTATTTTCTGTGGCACTCTTTCTTGCTTTTATTGCTAAAAACAGCCGGCAATTAACCGGTGCATTGCTCTGTGCTGTCCGGACTTTCCTCCCCGCATAAATACGAAGCGACAGCCGGCTGATAGAATTACAAAAATAGGGTTTTAAAGTTTGAGGCGAGATTTGTTCATGGTTGAAAGTTGAGGGTTCAAGGTCTGGAGTTCAATTAAACATGAACTTATAAATTTTGATGAGGTTTTTTAGTAAACATTTCAAATAGGATATTGATTTTTACAGTGAATTAATTCCTTGGTTTATAATATTGCATAATCATTATGCATAATAAAAGCTAAATGTTTTGCTGAAGATGAAATGCCCGCCCGGCTCAATGCCGTTCGGACGGGTGCGACGCCAATAAAGATGACCATTGCTACTGCTTCGTTTGGCTAACACAAAATATTGTTGAAAAAAATATTTTATAACATACATTTTGAAACTTACCTTTTTGTATAAGAATCCCAAACCTTGAACCATCAACTTTGAACCTTTAACTTTCTTATCTTAGCCGCATGAATACTTATGCAGAAGAAAATTACCTGAAAGCACTCTTTAACCTTAGTAATGAAAAGGGGGAAGTAACTGTGCAGGAATTGAGCATTGAGTTGAATATAAAAATGCCTTCTGTTAATAGTATGATTAAAAAACTGGCAGATAAAAAAATGGTGTATTACGAAAGTTACAAGCCATTAAAACTTACTGATAAGGGAAAGAAGGAAGCGGGGCTCATCATTCGTAAACACAGGCTTACAGAAATGTATCTTGTAGAAAAAATGGGGTTTGGTTGGGAGCAGGTACATGAAATTGCAGAGCAGGTAGAACATTTACAATCGCCGTTTTTTTTTGATAAGATGGATGAAATTTTAGGATTCCCAAATGTAGATCCGCATGGGTCACCAATACCTGATAAGAATGGAAAAATACAGTGGTTGCAGTTTAAAAAGTTATCCGATTGTAAAGTAGGAGATAAAGTAAAACTTGCTGCAGTTACTCATTCATCAGAAGATTTTTTACGCTTTTTAAATACCAAAGATTTGTTCCTTGGATTAGTTGTAAAGGTAATAGCTAGCGAACCTTTTGATGGAACTATGCAGGTAAGTTATGGCAAAAAAACACAGGAAACTTTAAGTAAAATGGTTTCTGAAAAGCTGCTTACGGAGAAAGTTTAAAGGATTTGTTTTCAAGATTCTTATTGTGTCAGAATGATACACTCATTCAAGCATTCCGATAAAATAAATTTTTGAACTCTTTAAGAATGAAATAAGTGCGATAATTAAGATTGTCAGGGTGAGCTTGTCGAACCCTTTACTATAAACGAACCCGCTTTCGACAGGCTCAAGCTGACATTTTTATAATTTGAAAGTGAGCTATTTGAAAAGTCGGTCATTATCTGCCTGACAGTCCGAAAAAAATCAACTTTTTGTCATTTTGTAAAGAGATTAAATTTTCCTTAATTCATCATTAACACATTCACACTTCTCTGTAAAATATTAAATGCAATTTCAGCCATTAAATTTTCTTTATCAAGTGTAGGGTTTACTTCTGTAATTTCGAAGCAACATATTTTTCGGTTCTGCATAAACTTACTTATTAAATCTTCCGCTTCTCTCTCTCTCAACCCATTGCTTACAGGTGTTCCGGTACCACGAGATATGGATGCATCCAAACTATCCACATCAAAACTTACATAAATATCTGTACAATCACTTAAGTGTCTTAATGCTTTCCTACTTACACTTTCTGCACCGCTTCTTCTTACTTCGGCTGTAGTGATTACTTTAATACCATGCTTTTCTATTAAATGTTTTTCTTCTTTTTCAAAATCACGAAGTGCTATGAACACAATATCTTCCGGCAGTACTTTTTGTGGAATTTTACCTAAATTTTTTAACTGATCCCA